>CAMDDY010000004.1 GCA_945893125.1 Bordetella parapertussis | reverse complement strand
GAGCACCTTGTGGCCCGACGAGCGCAGCAGTTCGATTTTATCGACGGAACCGTCGGCCTTGATCGCGACCGATAGCATCAGGCTGCCGTAGATTTTTTGGTCGCGCGCGGATTGCGGATAATTCAGTTCGCCGATGCGCTCGATTTTCACGCGCCAATCCTCGACATAACGCGCGTAGCGGTATTCCTGCGCCTTCGCGCCGACGAATGTCTTGCGCGGACGCTTCTGGTAGGTATCCATGTCCTTGGCGATGGCCGCTTCCAGCCGCTGAATATTCAGGCTGCGCTGAATGTCGGCTTCGCTCGGCGTGGGCGGCGCATCGGGCGTGGGCTGCGCTTGCGGCGTGGTTTGCGGCGGCGCGGAGCCGACCTGGGTTTTGGATTTCGCCTGCGTCATCAGGCGGCGGGTTTCCTGCTCCAACTGCTCGACGCGTTTTTGGGCGAGTGCCAGATCGGTGGATTTCGGATCATCACGCAGCACCGGCAGCGGACTTTTGGCACGGCGGTCTGCATCGGTGTTGCCGCCGCCATCCAGATTGTGCTGCGCCTGAACATCCGCCTTGGCGGGCTTGGTCTTGCTTTTGGCGTTGACCAGCACGACTTCCATCGGCTGGTTATTGGAGAGCTTGGATTTGTCCGGCGCCGCGAACGTGACGAACGCCAGCACCACCAGATGGATCAGTATCGAGGCCGTCAGCGTGATCTGAAAACGCCGGTTGAAATTGCCGTGTGCGATGCGATGGTCCAGCGCCGCCAGCAGGTTTTCGAGCTGCGCGACCCGGACATCTAGATTTGAAATGACACTCTTTCGTGCAAGCTGGTGCCCGCGCTTGGCACGGCGCGATGCAGTGACAAGGGGAAGCACTTTGGCGGAAGACTTGGCGCTCATATCCGTGGATAGTGTAGCGAACCGCTTTATTTTTGCAAGAAAAATTGTTTATTTACCGGTAGTTACATCATTATTTTCAGGTAAAACCGCAAAATCCGCTCTGGGTTAGTAAGTGCTATCAACGCGACGCTGAAACTCGCAGTGTAACGTTAAGTCGAGCATATCGATGGCGGAAATCTTGAGTTCCACCACCGCGTCGCCCGGCAGATCCGGCAACGACGGTATGCGCTCCACCAGCGGCAGTTCGTCGAAGCGCACCAGATTGTCGCGGATCACCGTGGCGGTCACTGTCGCAATCCCGTCGCGCGCTTCCTGCGTCAGCCAGCGCAAACACCAGTAACGCTCCATGTGGCGCTGAAATTCGGCGTAGGCATCGTGCGCCAGTTCAAAATCGCGCATCGCGCCGAGCAACGCTTCGTCGCGCGCCTTGTACGGCGCGGGTTCACCGCGCGTTGCCGCAATCAACTGGCGTTGGTTTATCAAATCCACATAACGCCGCAGCGGCGAACTCGCCCACGTGTATTGCGCGACACCCAGCCCTTCATGCGCGGCCGGCGCGGTACTCATGCGCACCTTGCCCGCGCTCTGCACGCGGTAAATCGCCGCCACGCCCTTGTCCGCCAACTCGCGGCCCCAGGTGCTGTTCACATAAATCATCAGCTCCGACACCAGCGTGTCGATGGCCGAACCGCGCACGCGGCGCCCGATGCGCACGCGTTCGTTCTCGACATTAAAGGTGTATTCCGCGCGCTGCTGTTGTTCGGGCTTATCGCCGCGCCGCGCTTTACCGAGCTGCTTGGCGAATTCCGCCAATGCCAGAAGTTCCTTCGCCTGCGGATGATCGATGTTGCCGCTGGCGAGCGATGTATCGTTGAACACCGGCTCCAACGACTCGTGGCGCAAATTACCCGCGATGTGTACGCGTTCCACGCGCGTTTCGGTGGCGGCGATTTCGCCGTTGGAATTCACATCGATATACAGCGACAGCGCCGGACAATCACGCCCCGCCGCCAGCGTATAACCGCCGATCAGCGCATCCGGCAGCATGGTGATCTTGCCCGCCGGATGATAGACGGTGGACAACCGCTCGCGTGCCACCGTATCGGCTTCGGTGCCCGGTGAAACGCCGAGCGCGGGGGCGGCAATATGAATGCCGATGCGCACGCCGCCGACGGTACGCGGTGACACCGAAAACGCATCGTCGATTTCGGTGGTGGCCGCGTCATCAATGCTGTAGGCCGCCACGCCGGACAGCGGCAAATCGTCGAACGCCGTCACCGACGAGGCCGGCATCGGTGCGCCGTGCAGCGCGCCGCTCGGAAAATACTCAAACAGAAATCGCTCCAGATGATAATCATGCGTCGAGGGCAACGCGCCGCAGCGCTCGATCAAGCGCGGCATCGACACATGCGCCGCTGCCGCGGCTTCGTCGAGCGCCTTGTACTCGATGGTATTTTTGTCGGGCTTGTAGAGCAGCGTTTTCAGATGCGGCCGCAGTGTTTCAGGCATGCGCCCCGCCGCCAACTCATCGATGATGTGCTGCTTCTGCTCGGCCTGCTGGCGGCGGCGCGCCATGCCCGCCAGCGCGGCCTTCAACGCGGTTTCGGGCGCGGCCTTGTAGCGGCCGCGGCCCTTTTTATAAAAATACATCGGTGCGCCGTGCAGCCTGAGCAACGCCGCCGCGGATTCGAGCGCGCTCGGTTCATGGCCGAAATACTCGCGCGCGAGTGCGGCGACCTCAAACTCCGGTTCGCCGCAGCACTGCCACAGAAAATCAATATCGATGTCGTCCGCCGCGCGTTGCGCCCCGGCCAGGAACTCGCCCAGCGATGGGCGTTCAAAGCGCAGCATGACCGCGGATGACTTTACCTTCGAGCGTTTGCCATGCGGGGCTTCGATCTGTAACGAGGTGTCATTGTCGGCAAGGATTGCACCGACTTTGAAACTGCCGTCTTCTTCGTAAAAAACGTTCATGGCGCCTGACTGTGTTTTTCAACACGGTAAAAAAAGCGCGGCCCGGAAATTTCGGGCCGCGCTGCGATTATACCCCGTGGGGAGGGCTACTTCGCGTCGAGGTCGATCACCTCATGCACATCCGAATCAACGTGCGCGCCGGGCGCGCCGCCAGATGCGGCATTGCCGCTGACCAGATGAAACTTGCCGTTGATGATCGTACCCGCCAGACCGTGACGCGGAAACTCCATCGGCGGTAGTGCAAGCCAGCGATTCGTTGCCGGATCGTACGCCTCGACCGCGCGAAACGTACGCTGAAAGCCGCTGCCCCGCTCCTCGCCGCCGGCGACGTAAATGCGATTATTGTGGGTACCCCATGCAATCGCGCTGCGCGGCGTAATCATCGGAGCGAGCAGCGGCCCCCACTGATCGGTGGCTGGGTCGTAGACCTCGACAATATCGGTGTTGCTCGCACGCGTGATGAATGCATTGCCGATGCGACCGCCTATGTAATAAATCTTGTTGTTTACCACGGCGGAAGCACCGTGGTTGCGTGCAGTGGGCATGTCTTGCAATGCTTTCCACGAATTCGTGGCTGGATCGTAAACCTCGACCGTTGCCAAGGCACGATGCGGCCGTGCCGGATGTAACGCGGTTTCCTTGGATCCAGGGTGCAAGCCCGCGCCACCCAAAAGGAAAATCTTCCCTGCGTGAGCCACGGCTACCGTTGATCCGCGTTTTCTGGCCAGCGGCGCCAGCGCCTTCCAGCTATCGTTCGCTGGATCGTATTCCCATGTGTTGTCGACAGGCTCCCAAGCCGTTGTTCCTTTTGCCGGTTTAACGAAGCCACCGAACAGATAAATCTTGCCGTTTAACTCGGCGAATCCAAGGTGATGCGTGGCGATGGGCATGTTCTTCTTCTTGGTCCAGCTATCGTTCGCCGGATCATATTCGTAGACCAAACCCTTGGGCGTCCAACCTGGCCCCAATCCGCCAAACACATAGAGCTTGCCGCCGGCACCGATGCCGTACAACTCTTCAGAGGCTTCCGGAAACGGCGCGGCGCGCGACAGCTTTTGCGCCGTGGCAAAGCCGGGCGCGAGCAGCGCCAGCGCGAACAACGCACCAGCAATATATTGTAAGCATTTGTTTTTAAACAACATTTTTCCTCCGATGGATAAGTGAACTCAACACGAGGCAACGGACACTATGCTACGCCAACCGCTAACCAAGATCCGGCTCGCCACAATAACGCAGTATCGGCGCGCGCGCCTCGTCACGCAGTTTGACAATGGCGCTCCACTCGCCGCCGGCGGGTTGCACCGGCGCGGCAAAGTGCAGCGCCACCGCGCCGTGACGCGGCAGCCACACCTGATCGCGCAGCACATTGCGCGCGCCGCGTATCGCCACTGGCACCACCGGCACGCCGGCTTGCGCCGCCACGGCGAAAGCGCCGGTGCGAAACGGTTTTAATCCCGCGCGGCGGTCGAACGTGCCTTCCGGAAAAAACACCGGCGTTTCGCCGCAGCGCAAGGCGCGCAGGAATTGATCGATGCCCTCGACGCCCAGCTTCGGGTCGTGGCGCTCGACAAAGGCCGCGCCGATGCCGGTCAAAAACAAACGTGGAAACCAGTGGCCGACAAATTCGCGCTTGGCCGCGAACACATGCGGATAACGCAGCGGCAGCGCGGCGCACAGCATGATGCCGTCGAGGTAGCTGGTGTGGTTCATCGCGAACACGCAGGGGCCTTGCGGCAGGTTTTCGCGGCCTTCGACACTCGGCGCAATGCCTAGCAAGCGGGTAAAAATGCGCGCCATGATGGCAATGAAAGGCCGGTTCAGCACCGGCGCGCGCAACAACGCCACCACGATCCAGGTCAACGGCGCGAGCAGGCCGAACCATGCCAGCGCATACAGGCCATACAGCACGTCCCACGCGGCGCGCGCGCGGCGCTTGGCTTCGGGCCACGCCGCCTGCCACGCCAGCCGTGTGATCTGCATCCACACCGGTTGCGGGCGCGACGCTTCGCCGCCGCGCTCGTAGAACTCGCGGCTGGCGGCGCGGCGGATTTTGCCGCTGGAGGTTTTGAGCACGGTGTACGGCGGCGCCAGCACCACCTCGTCCGCCGGCATGCCGATCACCGCCACCGCCGCGTCGTTGATCGCGCGCTGCAAGGCTACACGCCGCGCGGCGTCGGTCTCGCGGGTTTCGGCGAGCACGATAATGCGCTCGGTGCCCGTGGCCGCGTCGGCGCTGCCGAACACCGCGACACAGCCCTTGCGGATGCCGGAAATATCGCCCACCACCTGCTCAAGATCGTACGGATAAATGTTGCGCCCGCCGCGGATGATCAAATCCTTCACCCGCCCCGTGAGATATATCTCGCCATTGGCGAAATACGCGTAGTCGCCGGTGTCGAGCCAGTCGCCGTCGAATAGTTTCGCGGTTTGCTCCGGGTTGCGATAGTAGCCGCGCGTGGCCGATGGCCCCTGGAACTGCAGGCGTCCTTCGTGACGCTCGCCCAACTCGATGCCCGCCGCATCCACCACGCGCGTGGGGTGGCCGGCCAGCGGCAGGCCGCAAGCAACGAAACGCAGCGTGTCTGCGGCGCCCGGCGCGGCAGGTATCGCGCGCGCCGAACGCGTGAACGGCTCGCGCTGCACCACATCGATCACCGGCACGCGATTGGGCGGTGGAAACGCAAGGCCGACCGAGGCTTCGGCCAAACCGTACACCGGCGCAATCGCCTCCGGCTTTAAACCAAACTTCGCAAAGCGATCACGAAACGCGGCGAGGGTGTCGGGGCTGACCGGCTCCGCGCCGTTAAACGCGTAGCGCCACGACGACAGATCAACGCCGTCGATGTCCTCATCGGTGATTTTGCGCACGCACAGTTCATAGGCAAAATTCGGCGCCGCCGACAACGTGCCGCGATGGCGGTGCATCGCCCATAACCAGCGACGCGGTCGCGCCAGAAACGCCAGCGGCGACATAATCACCGACGGAAAACCAAAATACAGCCCCGCCAGCCACGCGCCGATCAACCCCATGTCGTGATACAGCGGCAGCCAGCTCACGAACACCTCGTCCGGGCGCACCTGCACCGCCGCACCCATCGCGCGGATATTAGCGAGCAGGTTGGCGTGCGACAGCGCAACCCCCTTGGGATTGCCGGTCGAGCCGGAGGTGTATTGAATAAACGCGATGTCGTCGGCGGCGATATGCGGCCGCAGATCAAACCGCGTGCCGGGCGCAATCTCATCCGGCGTGAGCACATGACGAAGACTCGGCACCTGCGAGCGCAGCAGCAGCGCCACGCCCTTGGCCTGCGGCACGGTAATCAGCATCACCGTCTGCGCGTTGGACAAAATGCCGGCATGGCGGGTCATGTGGTCTTCGAGTTGCGCCAGGCGCACCGGCGGATAAATCGGCACTGGAATGCCGCCCGCCATCAAAATGCCGAGGAAACTGAAAAAATACTCACGGCAAGTGGGCAGCATGATCGCCACCGTCTGCCCCGGTTCCAGCCCGCGCCCGGTGAGTTCCGCCGCCATCGCCGACGCACCGGCGGCGAGCGCCGCGTAGCTGATGTCCTCCGCACTGTCGTCTTCGCCGTAGAGATGTATCTGCAATTTATCGGGATGGCGTTCGAGATGCCAATCGATCATCTCCAGCAACGTGCGCGCCTCGGTGGGCACGCCCTCGCCGCCGCGCACCGTCAGCGCCTGCACGGCGTGCGTCGCTTCCGACAGGGGTGCGTGGGTGCCCGTTGTACCCATGGCGCCCAACACAAAACGCAGCAGATCGCGCGGCGTTTCGGCTTCGTTCAATGCGCGCTCCGGCAGCGCCACGGTAAACGTGCGCTCGGCGCGCAACAACAGCTCCGCGCGCCCCAGACTGTCGATGCCCAGATCACGCTCCAGCGAACTGTCGAGCGTTACGCGCAATTCGCGTCCGGGCCGGGTCTCGCGCACAAACGCTTCCGCCAGCGCCAGCATGCGCGCGGCGGCGGCGTCAGCCTGCGTTACTGCGCTATGCGAGTCAGCGTTCATGGTCGTGGATCAACGGGTTGCGCTCATTCTCCACCGGCTACAGGATTCCCGCAAACGCGAGCACGGTGTCAACGTAGTCTTCAAAATCGCCAAACCCGTGATCGCCGCCGGGAATCACCCACTGCCGCGCGCCGCGATATTTTTCCACCGCGTCACGGTAATCGAGCACTTCATCGCCGGCGCGCGTGATCAGAAAGTAACGATCCCGCGTGATCGCGGCCATTTCAAGCGCCTTCAACTCATCGATGTGCCGCGGGGTGAGTTCGTAGGCATCGCCGGTGTAAAGGTTTTTCTGCGCGCCGAGCATGCCGCGCAGCAATTCATAAGGCCGCACGGCGGGGTTAACCAGTGCCACGCGTACCGCCGGTTGCTTGAAATGCTCCGCCAGCCACGTCGCATAAAACCCGCCGAGTGAACTGCCGATCAACGCCGCGCCGGGATTTTGTTCCACCAACCCGCGCAACAGCGCCATCGCTTGCGCCGGGCGATGCGGCAAGGCCGGCGCCACATATTCCCGCGCGCGTCCCAACGCACGCATACGGCTGCCGACGAGACGCGCCTTGAATGAGCTGGGGGCGCTGTTAAAGCCGTGGATGTAAATCAGCACTGCGTATGCGCTCCTCTGCTGCGTTCCTCTGGCGTTCCTCTCGCGCTACTCCGCCTTGGCGCCGGAAACCTTGATCACCTTGGCCCACTTGGCGATTTCATCACGCACAAAGACGCCGAATTGTTCCGGCGTCGAGGGCAGCGCATCAAGGCCTTGCGCGTGCAGTTGATCCCTGATGTCGTTCGCGTTGAGCACGGCGACAATCTCGCGATTGAGCCGCGCGATCATTTCCGGCGGCGTACGCGCCGGCACGAAAATACCCTGCCAGATACTGGCATCGAAACCCGGCAAGCCCGATTCGGCAATCGTCGGCAGCCCCGGTGCGGCGATCGAGCGCGCGGCGGTTGAAATCGCCAGTGCGCGCACGCGGCCGGTCTGCATGTGTGCGAGCGCGGTGGCGGGCGAATTAAACTGCATCTGGATTTGCCCCGCGATCAAATCGGTGGTGCCCTGCGCCACGCCCTTGTAGGCCACATGAACGAGTTGCACGCCGGCCATTGAGCGAAACAACTCGGTGATCACGTGCGCGGAACTACCGCTGCCGCCGGTGGCATAGTTGAGCTTGTTCGGATTGGCTTTCGCCAGCGCGATAAACTCCTTGATCGTTTTCGCCGGCAGCGACGGATGAATAATCAGCACCATCGGCGCGGAGGTGGTGCGCGTCACCGGCGCGAAGTCGCGCTGGATGTCGTAGCCCAACTTGGGGAACAAGCTCATGTTGATCACATGGGTGTTGGTGCCGAGCATGATGCTGTAACCGTCGGGCGCGGCGCGCGCGGCAAGCTCCGCGCCGATATTGCCGCCCGCGCCGCCGCGATTGTCGATGACAATCTGCTGGCCAATTTGCGTGATCAGTTTTTGCGCAATGATGCGCGACACGATGTCACCGTTGCCGCCCGCCGCGTACGGCACGATGAAGCGCAGCGGGCGGTTGGGGTACGCCTGCGCGCCGCTTTGCGCGAACGCACCGCAGGACGCGGAAGCTGCGATCAGCGCAATCAGAACGAAGCCGATATACTTTAATAAAAACATATAGTTAAACAATGCCGCCCTCGGGTTATCCCTTCGGCGGCAAGGTGGCGGCAAAAGACGCGCGGGCAAACAGTTTGTCTGAGTAACGTTTCAGTTCAGGATATTTGCCGCGCCAGTCGAAGCCGCCGTAAGCGCGGTCAAGATAACCCAGCGCGCAGCCCGCCGAGATATCGCCCAGTGTGAACGCGCTGCCAAAACAAAACTCCCGCGCGCCGATATCGCTTTGCAGCGTGGCAAGGCCGCGCTCGATTTTTTGCAGTTGCTTTTGATACCAGTCGGCGCTTTGATCGCACGTGTCGGTAAAGCGCGAGTCGTGCGTCAGCGCCACGATGCAGTCGGTGATGCCGTCGCCCAGGGCTTCGAGGCGCTTGACCTCGATGCGGTCCTCGAATGTCTGCGGCACCAGTTTCGGCCCCGCGCCGAGATGGTCAAAGTATTCGACGATCACCACCGAATCGTACAGCGCGCGGCCATCGTCGCGCACCAGCACCGGCACCTTGCCGAGCGGGTTGTGCTTGGGCACCTGCGAGCCGGGGTTGGAGGGGCGGTCGGCGATGAATTCGCATTTCATGTTTTTTTCCAGCATGGCGATACGCGCCTTGCGCGCATAGGGGCTGCCGGGAGAGCCGAGTAGTTGCATGGAGTTACCTCTGGTCAGGGTTGCCGCGATAAGAACGCGGAGTGCGAAAAAGAGTGATTCTACGCGCGTGCGCGTGGCGCGAGCAGCGCCGTGATCTCGCGGCTGTCAGCCAGGCCGGCGGCGCGCATCACCGTGTCTTCGAGTTGCGCGATTTGCGCGGCGTCGAGCGTGGCGGCGGCAGCGGTACGGAATTTCGCGCGCAGTTCGTTTTCGGAGAGCGGGTTTTCACTGTCGCCGCGCGCGATCAGCACGCGGTCAGTGAGCACGCGGCCGTCGTTAAGCTCCACATCGAGATACGGCTCGTCACCGTTGGCGACCGAAGGTTCAAGCTTGAGATGCACGCGCCTGGCGAGATCGCGCACGTCGGGGCGCTTCAGCGCATCGGGGGTGTATTGATCGAGCATCGCGCCGCCACTGGTAAGTGATACCGCGATGCTGTAGGGCAGGCTCATCTGCGCGTCGAGCAGGGTCTGTACATCCTGCTTGGCGAGCTGCTTCATATGCGTGGGGCTGCCGCGCACGGTCACTTGTTTCACGTCGGCGGCGCGCACGTTGTGCTTGCGGCGCAAGTCGAGCATGACATCGACGCTGCTGTGGATGCCGCGGCACGCGGCATAGGGTTTGAAACCGACCAACCGTATGCGGAAGTCGCTGCCGAGGTCACGCGTGGCTGCTTCCGGCGTGGCCACACCCGGCACATACGTCGGATAGTAGCCGCCCCACGGCGCTTCAAAAATACTCGCCGGGCCGGTGACATCATTGGCGGCGAGATAGGCGGCGATGATGCCGGTATGGGCGGCGAAACCCGGATGCACGCGCTTGCTCATCGCGCCTTCGGGGATATACGCCCAGGTGCCGCCCGCGTTGCTGCCGGCGTAGCCCAGCGCCCATTGCAGTCGCTGCGCGTTCAGCCCCAGCAGGCGGCCCGCCGCCGCTGCCGCGCCGAAGCCGCCGCAGGTGCTGGTGGAATGCCAGCCGCGATCTTTCATCGCCTGATAGCCGCCGCCACCATCCATCGCGCGGCGCGCGATGTCGTAGCCGATCACGATGGCGGTGAGCAAATCACGCCCGCTGGCGCCCACGCGCGCGGCCATGCCGAGCGCGGCGGGAATCACCACGGAACCAGAATGCGCACAGCCGCCGAAGTCGTCGATCTCGCGCGCGTGTACCGCAGCACCATTGGCCAGTGCGGCCAGCGGCAACGGCGCTTTGTCATGGGTGCCCCAAAACATGGCGTCGCCACCAGGGGTACCACTGCCATTGGCTTGCGTCATGGCGCGGCGGATTTGCGCTACCTCTTCGGTGCCCGCGCCCGCCATCGCGCAACCCAGCGTGTCGAGCAGCACCAAGTGGGCGAGCTTCTTCACGTCTTCGGGTAACTCATCGTAGCGCAGGTTCGCCGCGTATTGCGCGAACTGGCCGCTGATAAATTTGGCGTGTTTGGGATCCATGGTGGTGCCTCCTAAAGTGCTCGTTCTACTTCAGGGCATGGGTATCTACGCATTCCAAAGAAACCCCCCGCAAGGGGGGAAGGAGCTTGTGAAGATGTGTTCATACCTATGCCGTTGAAGCGGCGGGAATTAAAACATCATGCGCGCAGCCTACGCGACGCGAAGCACGTCCATCAGTCCCTTCATATCCGGCAGCGACTCAAAGCGCTGGCCCAGCGCCACCAACTGGTCCGTCTTGCCTTTGCCGAGGGCGCGAGTGGCGATCAGGCGCACCTTGTCTTCGATATCCGCGTCGGTGGGCGTGAGATAGCGGCCACGCTCGCTGCGGTCGACCTCGGCGGACACGGACTTGCCGTTCTTGAGCTTGAGCGTGACGCGCGCGAGGCTCTTCGCCGGGTACTGGCGCTCGTAGTCCTCGTTTTCGATAATCTTGACCTTGCTGGCGTTGGCGCGGATCACCGGATCCTTCAGGTATTCCGGCGTGAACGCCGGCCCCACCAGCAGCGCGCGATCCTGTTTGACCACGGCCACCGCGATACAGAACGGCAGACTCGCGCGGGCGGACACGTCGTTTGCCGGGTGTACGGTGTTAAACACCGCGGTGCGCTTCATCGCGTCGATCTGGATTTCAACGATGTCATCCGCCTTCAACTTGTGCGCCTGAATGAGATCAAAGGTTGCATCGAGTGCGGCGGTGAGCGGCCCCACGGTCGAGTAGTGCTTGGTGACGATGCCGTCCGCCACTTCCCAGTAGGTGAATTTAGCGTCATCGGTCACGGTATCGGTCAGGCGCTCGGGCCATGATTCGTTCGCCAGCACCGGCAGCCAGCCGCCGATCACGTCACGCATGCCTTTAACGCCGCGCGCGGCCATTTCCGCCGCCAGGACGCCTGCGGTGCAGGATTGCCCGCCGATCAGCCATTTGATGCTTTCGCCCTCTTCGTTGGCGCGCGCCATGGCGGTGGGCAGCAAGTTCAGCGCAATGCCGATCGCGTTGTCCATCTGCGTGGGCGAGAGCTTCATCAGGTGCGCGGTGGCCACCGCCGCGCCGATGCCGCCGAACAGCCCCGGCGTCCACCAGCCGCGATAAAACGCGCTGGGAAACAGCGCGCGGCCAAAACGGATTTCGATTTCGTAACCGGCGACCACTGCGGTGAGCACGTCTTTACCACTGCGGCCGAGTTTTTCCGCCACCGCAAGCGCGGGCGGCACCACTTCATTACCCGGATGGCAGGTGCCGCGCGGCGCGGCGTCGGTCAGCTCCAGTCCGTGCATGTACGTCGCGTGCGCCATGCACACATGCGACACCGTGGTTTTTTGCCCGCCCGGCAACAGCGTGGCCTCGGGCGCGCCGCCTTGCGCGGCGATGTAATCACGCATTTCAGTCGCGATACCCGCGTCGTAGCCGGCGACCAGACAGCCGATGGTATCGAGCACCCGCTGCTTGACGCGCATGACGGTGTTGGGCGGTAGATCCTCGAATCGCAAACCGGCAGCAGCGCGGCCGAGCAATGGCAATACTTCCTTGAAGGCGGCGTGACTCACAATCACCCTTTCATTTAGGTTGAAATTGTTGTTTAAAAACAAATAGTTACTATACACAAACCACAGGAGGGAATTGCAATTTAGCCGAACCCCGGTGCAGTGTCCATCACAAGCCCGTACCCTGAACTTTACGCCGGCGGCGGCTTACGCCATCGGCGTTGACGGCGGCAACGCAAAGCCCAACTCGCCGGCCACACGGCGCAACACATCGGGGTAATCGCTGATGAGGCCATCTACGCCGAGCGCAATCATGCGGCGCATGTCGGCTTCGGTGTTTACCGTCCACACCACCACGGCTAATCCCAGCACGTGCGCGTCCGCCACGCACGCGGCATCGACATCATGGGAACACGGCGACCAGATCGCGCCGCCGGCGGCCTTGACCATGCGCGGCACCGAGCCGTTGAACTGGCTGACATGCCGCCCGGCATTCCACGGTGACGACGTTTCGTGCGCGAGAATGTTGTCCATGAAAGTTTGCTGCGCGGTGAGGTACACGGTTTGAATTTCAGCGGCCTCGCGCTGCACCACTGCCAGTGTGCGCCAGTCGAAGGATTGCACCACCGCGCGGTCCTGCACCTGACAGCGCCGTATCACATCGATTAACGATTTTGCAAACGCATCCGGTGCAACCGTGCGTTCCGGATGCAACGGAGAAATCTTGGTTTCGATGTTAAAGCGCACCGTTTTGTTGCCCGCGCGTCGCGCCAGCGCGAATACCTCTTCCAGTTTCGGCATGCGCGTGCCGTCAACCGCCTGCTGATGCGCAAAGCGCTGAGCGTAATCCGACGCCGGATCAATGCGCCCCACATCAAATTGAAGCAGTTCGTCGAAGGTGAATTGTGAAATCGCGCGATCCGAGTGCGTGATCCATCGGCCCTCAGTTGCGTTCCCGGCGCCACGCGTTATTTCCGGGTTCAGCGTCGAATCGTGACTCACCACCACCACGCCGTCGCGCGTGATCGCACAATCGAGTTCCAGCGTGGTGACGCCAATGGACAATGCACGCGCAAAAGCAGGCAGCGTGTTTTCAGGCAACAGGCCGCGCGCGCCGCGATGGCCCTGAATATCGAGTGTGCGCATGGGGTGATTGTGCCATCAAGCTGCGACAGCGCTACAATGATTTTCTTAAACACCCTATTGGGGATGGGCATCCGTGACAAACACACTACAACGCCAACAACTCGGCATCGCCGTCATCGGCGCGGGCCGCATCGGCACCATGCGCGCGCGCCTCGCGGCACAGCACCCGGCGGTGAACTTTATCGCCGTTGCTGACTTAAAGCGTGACGCCGCGCAAGCGCTGGCCGACAAAGCCGGCGCGCAGTTCGTAGCGGCCAGCAACCGCGAAGCCATCGAACACCCGTCAGTGAACACCGTGATCGTTTCCACCAGCGAACACGAACACACCGAAGCCGTGCTGATGGCACTGGCACTCGGCAAAAAAGTGCTGGTGGAAAAACCCATCGCGCTGAAACTCGAAGACGCCGATGCGATTTTGCGCGCGCTGGCGTCCAGCCAGGGCAGCCTGCACGTGGGCTACAGCCGCCGTTTCAAGCGCCGCTATATGCTGGCGAAAGAACAAATCGTGCAGGGCAGGCTGGGCACGATCACCGGCATCTCCGCGCGTCTCTACAACTCGCGCGCGCAGGTGTTCGCGATGTTAAAACGCGATCCAGGCGCAACACCGGTCGTCGATTCGCTCACCTACTACATCGATTTTGTGAACTGGTGGTTGCCCAATAACCCGGTAACCGAAGTGTGGGCGCGCGGGCAAAAAGGCGTGATTCGTGACGTCGGTTACGATTGCGACGACGTCACCTTCGCCGTGCTCACACTGGCTGACGGTGCGCTGGTCAACTGCAATGTGAGCTTCGCCCTGCCGGAAAAATACCCGTCGCTCGGCTACTGCGGCCGCATCGAAATCATCGGCAAAGACGGCGTGCTGCTGATCGACGACGACCACATGGAACAGTTGCTCTACACCGAAAAAAGTATTCCGCACATCTACCTGCCCGAGGTCAGTGTGAACATGGCCTTCCTCGGCAGCAGCGCACCGGGCGACTGGGCCGGCGGCGAATTCTGGGGGCCGCTGGCGAGCGAAACGCGTAACTGGCTCGACTATGCGGCCACCGGCAAACCTTGTGCGCTCACCACGCCGCAAGAAGCGCGGAGTAATCTGGAGGTGACGCTGGCGATCGAGGAGGCGGTGGAGACGGGGGAGACGGTGCGGCTGGCGCGATAAAAAGCGCGCGCGCCACATTTATTTTTTCAGAAAATTTCTACCTCCTTAGTGTCCGCCAAGCAGGCGCACGCTCACGTCCGGCCCGTTATACCTGTATATGATCCGGGGGCAAATCCGCCATATAACGCTCGTACATTTGCGTGTAGGCTGATTCCAAATTCAGGGTAAAACTTTTTGTATCAAACAACGGCGTAGTCAGCCTGTTTTTCTTTAATTTCTCCCGGATTGCCACAAGCTTTTGCGGGTGAGTGGCCAGTTCGATTGCGGTCGACTCGTACTCTGCCTGGGTGTGCGTTATAAGCTCGGGCAAACCAATCGCATGCAGCAGACTACCCGCCATCCGGCCGGCAAATGCCTCGCCCATACAAGTCAACACGGGCAGACCGGCCCAAAGCGCGTCGCTTGCGGTCGTCCCCGCGTTGAATGGCAAAGTATCCAAAAACAAATTGGCTGTCCGATAACTTGCCAAATAATCCGGCAGTTTCATCCTGCGGGAAAACACCATCCTGCGGGGATCAATGCCGCATGTTTCCGCCGCTTTCAACAGATTCTCCCCCGCCCATGCATTGTCTTTTAACAACCACAAGACACTGCCATCCACCGCTTTCAAAATATTCATCCACCCTTTAAATACATCAGGCGTTATTTTGTAGTTATTATTTAAACAGCAAAAAACGAAACCGGAATCGGGCAAGCCGAGCTCCTGCCGCGTAAAGGTTCTTTCGGAAATTTCTTTTTTATTGTCGTTTACCTGATAACAAGGCAAATACGCTATCTTTTCGGTGTAGCCGTTAACTAACTGCTCCGGGATAACAATCCTGTCAGCCACCAGGTAATCCATATACGGTGCGCCCATCGTGGCCGGAAACCCCAAATACCCAAGCTGGATCGGCGCCGCCCTGTAAGAGAAAATGCCAGGGCGTGAATCTCTGGTAAAGCCGCCCAGATCAACCGCGATGTCAATATTCAGCTTTCTTGCAGTACCTGCGATTTCCTCGTCCGTGCGGGATTTACAGTCAATAAAATGATCAAACGCGGATTCGAGCCTTGTTGTCATGTCATCTTTATCTTTGCGTCCAAAATCAAACGCGTAAATCTCAAATTGGCCTCTATCATGAGTTTCAAAGAGTGCTGCGGTCAGAAGCGAAACCGCATGCATATTGAAATCAGCGGAAAAGTACCCAACGCGAATCCTGTTTGACCTGGCGTGTTTGGCTATGACACCCAGCGATCTGTTTTCAGGAAATTTCTCATTAATCCATATCTCCGCTGCCAGTCGCTGAATATCCGGCGAGCCGGAAATGGCCAGTATGGGCAGGCAATCGGATACCTTCTTACCACTTCTGACTTGTGCCTCCAGACGGTTTGCGTCCTCCCCGTGGTTTTCCCAGTTACACATGTGCATCTTTGAGTGCAGCAACGTGCCTAACATAAACTCGTGGTGAGGCGCGATAGTCATGACCTGACTAAAACTTGCCAGCGCCTCGTCAAAGCGTTTCATCTCTTGCAGCAAAACGCCACGATTGATGCGGGCATAAGCATAATCGGCGCTAATCGCAATCGCCTGTTCGTAGCTTTTGAGCGCCGCATCCCAACGCTTCATCGCTTGCAGCGTAACGCCCCGATTATTATGCGCTTCTGCATATTCCGTCTTTAGCGCTATGGCCGTATCATAACTTTTCAGCGCGTCTTCCCAACGCTGCATCTCTTGCAGCGTGACACCGCGATTGTTATGCGCCTCCGCATGATCCACGCTACACGCTATGGCTTTATCATAGCTCTCCAGCGCCTCTTTCCAACGCCGCATCCCGTGGAGCGTAGCGCCGCGGTTGTTATGTGCCGCCGCATCGTCGGCATTCAGCGCAATGGCTTGGCCGTAACTTTCGAGCGCCTCCTCTAGCCGCCCCAGCGCTTGCAGCGCCATGCCCCTATTTTTACAGGCCTCGGCGTAGTCCGCCTTGATCGTAATGGCCTGCGTGTAGCTTGCAATCGCATCTTCTAACTGTTTGAGTTGGTGCAACAGGACGGCACGATTGTTGTAGGCCTCGGCGTAGTCAATTTTGATTTTGATGGCCTGGTCATAACTGGCGAGCGCTTCGTCTGCCCGATTGATTTCCCGCAGCACATTGCCGCGGTAGTTGTAAGCCTCCGCATAGTCATGTTTTAGCTGGATGGCGCGTTCGTAACTTGCGAGCGCATCTTCAAACCGCTTTAGCTGCTTTAGTACGATGCCCCGGTTGTTGAAAAATTCCGCATTGTCCGCTTGGAGCGCAATCCCCTGCTCGTAGCTTGCGAGCGCCTCATCCCATCTGCCGAGTGCTTTCAGCACGGTGCCGCGATTGCCGTAAGCAGCGGCTTCGCGGGGATTCACGGCAATCGCCTTCCCGATCAGGTCCAATGCGCGCTGGGATTCTCCGGTTTGATACGAGATGACGCCCAACAAGTGCAGTGCGTCAAAATGCGAAGGTTGCACGCCAAGCACCTGCTCGTAAATAGCTTTCGCTTGCGCCAATTGACCTTGTTGATGCAAAGCCAATCCTTCATTCAATCTGAGCTGTGCGTTTTCGAGGCTAAGTAGGGGTACTGCGGTCTTCGGCTTAAACAAATTTCTGAAGCTGATTTTCATGGGCAACTTATGCTTTTCAATGGGCTGTCTGCAATAATGTATTTTAATATCGGTCCGTCGCCTTGGCTTGCACTTCTATATTGCAAACTCAGCCTGACACTTTCTCGGGGGCGCGTTTGTCTAATCTGGATACAGACCTTCCGAAAGCATCGGCAGAAAAGCGCGAGGGCGCAATCGAAGCGCATTGCGCCGTTTGGCGTGACCGAGCGACGAGCGCGCAATGCCCACGGCGATTGACGCCCTACGAACTACACATGCCCAAACCGCCAGCGCTCCATCGTCGCCCGCTCGTAAACACCGCCGCGATTAAACGGTAGCCCCGCCCAGAACGCGTCCGCCTCGGCTTTGTTGGCGACGTCGATCATGATGAGGCTGCCGATCATGTGTTTGCCTTCGTCGTCGAGCAGCGGGCCGCGCGCAATGTAGAGGTGCGGGTGACGATCCAGATACGCGTGTTGCGCCTCGCGCAGCGGCACGCGGCGTGCGGCGCCATCGGCTTTGTCATGGGCGTGGATCACGAACTGCATCGTGTCTTTTTTGCGCGGGTAGTCGCGTTGCCGTACGTTGAACGTGGGCTTCCAGCGCTCGATGCTGATCGACTGAAATATGCCGGCCTTGGTGTAAGGGTCGGCGTTGATATAAGCCTGTGCCGCAGCCCGATCCGGAAACTCTATGAGCCGCAGGCTGCCGATGGCGTTTTTGTTGTCGTCGGTAAAGAGCGGCCCCGAATACCAGGTGACTTCGGGATATCCGTCGAGAAATCGGGTATGTGCGGGCAATGTGGCCACGCGCAATTCGTCAATTGCGGGTTTGGCGCGGCATTTGATCAGCCAATGCATGGGTAAAATCTCCTTGTGAAAATCGCTTCAATTAATTACTGCGGCTTGATCCCCGCTGCCGCCACTGCCGCGCCCCAGCGCTTGATTTCCGCTTGATGATACTTGGCAAACTCAGCGGATGTGCCGCCCACCGCCGTCATGAAGGAACCGCGCAAAAATTCCTGCGCCTGCGGCGATTTCAGATAGCGGTTGGCGGCGTCGTTCCAGCGCTGCACCCGTGCCGCAGGCACGCCCTTGGGGCCATAGACCGCATACCAGATATACGCCTCGAAATCCGCCACGCCGGCTTCGGCGATGGTGGGGATGTCGGGCGCGTAATCAACGCGCTGCGCGCTGGTGATGCCGAGCGCGCGCAGGCGTCCGCTTTTGACATGCTGCAACAGCGTGCCGGGGGTGTTGAAGAACACCTTGATCTGCCCACCGATGAGATCGGTAATCGCGGGCGCACCACCTTTGTAGGGCACGTGCAGGATATCGATTTTGGCGGCCGCCTTGAACATTTCCAGCTTCAGATGGATGGTGGTGCCGACGCCGCTGGAGGCGCCGGTAAGTTGCCCCGGCTGCGCCCGGGCAAGTGCGATCAGTTCTTTCACCGACTTGGCGGGCACGCTGGGGTGAACCACCAGGAACGAGGGCGAATGGGCGGCCAGCACCACCGGCGTTACGTCGCGCAACGCATCAAAGCGCAAGCTGCGGTACATGCTCGGAATAATCGCGATGGCGGAGCTGGTACACAGCATGGTGTAGCCGTCGGGCTCGGCGCGCACGACGATTTCGGTGCCGATCTGCGTGCCCGCGCCGGGGCGATTGTCGATGATCACCTGCTGGCTCCAGATGTCCGACAACCCCGCAGCGAGTGCGCGCGCCACCAGATCGACCGAGCCGCCGGGTGTATACGGGTTGATCATGCGCACCGGGCGGGTGGGGAAATCACGACCGTCACGCAGGTCACGAATGTCACGCACGTCACGTTGGGCCAGCACGCCGGCACTCCACGCAAGCAGCGTTGCGAGCAGGGTAACCGCGTTGTAGCAGGAATTGCCTTTGTTCATTGCCCATTGCCGGGGAGGGTTATTCGCCGGCAGCTACTGTATGCCGTGACTCGGCTGAATGCAAAGTACCATGGCGACGCACGCCGTACACCCGGCGGCGGCGTAAACGTTATTTATCCACGCGCCGCAACGTGTAGAATCGCGGCCCCAGTGATCGAGTAAGCCAAGGAACCCCATGATTCATTTTAAGAACTCCGTCACCGCTCTGCTATTCGCGAGTGCCGCATGCATTTCACCGCTGGCCGCCGCGCAAGCCGACGCCGCAAAAAGTTATCCCGTGAAGCCGATTCGTTTTATTTCGCCGTTTACGCCCGGCGCCGGCACCGACACCACGGCGCGCACGCTGGCGCAGAAACTCACCGACAAGTGGGGGCAGCAGGCGGTGGTGGACAATCGCACCGGCGCCGCGGGCGCCATCGGCGTGGAAATCACCGCGAATGCGCCGCCGGACGGCTACACCATTTGCCTGATTTCGGCGTCGCACTCGGTGAATTCAGCCACCAATCCGAAGTTGCCCTATGATTTGACGCGCGATTTGCAGGGCATCACGCAGGCGACCTCGCTGTTTTATGCGGTGTATCACAGCCCGTCGGTGCCGGTGAAAACCGCCAAGGAGTTGATCGCGTACGCGAAGGCGAATCCCGGCAAGCTGCTGTTCGGATCCAGCGGCACCGGCAGCCTTCAGCATTTCTCGGGCGAGATGTTCAACCATCTTGCCGGCGTAAAGATGACGCATGTGCCCTACAAAGGCACCTCGGCCGTGGTGACCGCGATGCTGTCCAGTGAAGTGCAGGTCGGATTCGGCACCATGTTCGGCGTGCGTCCGCACATGCTCACCGGGCGCCTGCGCGTGGTGGCGATCACCGCCGGCAAGCGTTCGCCGTCGGTGGCGGATATCCCGACGCTTTCCGAAGCCGGCATCCCCGGCTACGAGGTCGATCAATGGTACGGCGTGATTACCGGAGCGAAGGTGCCGCGCGCCATCGTGAATAAATTATCCGAGGCGATGGCGCAGGCGTTAAAGGAGCCGGATGTTGCAAAACGTCTGGCGGCCGATGGCTCAACGCCCGTGGGTTCCGGCCCCGATCAATTCTCGGCGCATATCAAATCCGAAATCGGCAAGTGGCAAAGACTGGTGAAGGAAGCGAAGCTGGATATGCAAAGCTAGCGCTGTCGGTATTTAACTATTTATTTCAGTCGCCGCCGAGAAACTCGATGCCTACCACGTACTCCACCATGCGCCAGGTGTTGCCGCTCTTGGCGAAGCACGCGCGATGCTCGATCGCGCTGCGGATGTGTTCTTCGGGCACGTAGCCGTCGCGGCCGCGGTGATTCACTTTTACCCAGCGCTGCTTTAGCTGGCTTTCAGCGTCGGCGACCTCCCAATCGCGCACGCCGACAATGTCGAACGATAGCGTGCCCAGTGTTGGCGATGCATGTGACGGCGCGCCCTTGACCAGCGTTTCTTTCACCACGATGGCGCCGCTGTCGTAGGGATCCACGTCGTCGAGCGGCCATTTGATCGGCACATACGGCGCGCACAATATCCGCGCGTTTTTGTTCTGCTTGTCCGGCACATGCCACGCGCTGCCGAGATTCAGCACCGATGACAGATTACGCAGCACGCGGTCGTCCTTGGTGTCGAGTTCCCACAGCTTGCGAAACTCGGCGGCGCCGCGCGGCGCTTCGAGGCCATTGGTAATATTGCGATCAACCATATTGAGCAGCGCGGCGCGATCGCCCCGGCGCAGTGCCGCCAGCAGGTTGTTGCGGAAAGCCACCCACGACGGGTCTTTGCCGCCCTCATCCACCGGCGGCAATTTACGCTCGACGGGGGGCGCGGACGGAACGGGAGGGGCTGCGGCGGGCGCTTCGATGGAAGGCGGCGACGCCGGGTTTTGCGCCAGCGCCAGCGCGGAACCGAGCGCAAGACCGCAGGCCAGCAGTATCCGGCTCATGCGCGGGCCCCGGCGGCTGCCGCGACACGGCGCATGGGATAAGACCATTTCAGGATCGAATATCAAGTCAGGATTGGCGTTGGTGTTGAAATAAGGCGCACATGGTAAGCGCTGTGGTGACGGGTTACAACCGCTGTAGACAGGAGTAGACAGGCGTAGACAGGAGCCAAAATAGCACATGCTATAATTCTCAGCAGTTACTTGCTCACGCACAGTAGCTATCCACACGACTCGACGGGGAAATCATGGCGCGCATCGAAGTAAAATCTGAAATTACCGGCACCGTCTGGCAGATCAAGTCCAAGCCCGGCGATACGGTGGAATCCGGCGACACGCTGGTGGTGATCGAGTCGATGAAAATGGAAATCCCCGTCATCACCGAAGACGGCGGCGTGGTGAAAGAAATTTTGGTTAAGGAAAAAGACCCGGTGGCCGAGGGGCAAGTCGTCGCTATCCTCGAAGGCTGATCCCCGATTGCCGTCGTAATGCGTGGATGGGTACTGGCCAATGGCCGTAACCATTAACATTTTGCGGTAATTTTGATGGGTTACGCTCCGCTCTACCCATCCTACGGGGTTCGCTCTAATCGCATATGACCTGGCAACCCGAAATCGACGATCTCCATCAACGCCGCGCGCTGGCCGAGGCTTGCGGCGGTGCTGCCGCGGTGGCGAAGCATCACGCCGCCGGCAAACTCACGGTGCGCGAACGCATAGCCGGGCTGCTCGACGCGGGAAGCTTTCGTGAAGTCGGCAAGCTCGCGGGGCGCGCGAGTTACCACGCCGACGGCACATTAAAAACGTTTGAACCCGCGCCGTACGTGATGGGCATCGGCAATCTCAACGGGCGGCCCATCGCCATCGGCGGCGAGGACTACACCATCCGCGCCGGCACCAGTTTTGGCAGCGACCGGCGCAAGGGCGGACAAGGCGGCTTCATTGAAGACCTCGCCTACGAGTACCGCATGCCGCTGATCAATCTGTGCGACGGTACCGGCGGTACCGTCAATACCACGCGGCGCAAGGGTTACACGGTGGTGCCGGGCCACGGACAGGATGGCTTTGAGCGCGCGGTGGATTTGATGGAGATCGTGCCGGTGGTCAGCGCGGTGATGGGCACCACGGCGGGCGGGCCAGCGGCGCGCGCGATTCTGTCGCACTGGTCGATCATGATCCAAGGCACCAGCCAGATTTTCGCGGCGGGGCCGCCGGTGGTGGAGCGGGCGTTCGGCAATAAAATCACCAAGGAAGAACTCGGCGGCGCGAAGGTGGCGGCAGACATCGCCGGCACCATCGACAATGTGGCGGAAAGCGAAGCGGATTGTTTCGCGCAGATCAAACAATTTTTGTCGTATATGCCGCAAAACGTGTGGGGACTGCCGCCGGTGGTGAACACGGCTGATTCGGTAGATCGTTGCGAAGACGCATTGGCCAGCATCATTCCGCGCTCGACGCGTCAGCCCTACGATATGCGCAAGCTGATCGCACTCATCGTGGATCGCGATTCGATGTTCGAGATTCAACCGGGTTTCGGCCGTGCGGTGATTACCGTGCTTGCGCGCATGAACGGCAAGGTGGTGGGCGTGATCGGCAACAATCCGACCTACGGCGGCATCATGGACGTGAAGGCCGCGCGCAAACAGGCGCACTTCATCGAGCTGTGCGATCAGTTCAACATACCGCTGATTTTCTTCTCCGACATTCCCGGCCTGATGGTCGGCGTGCAATCCGAGTCCGATGCGATTTTGCGCGAGGGCATGCGCGCGCGTTTTGTCGGCTTGCAAGTCAGCGTGCCGGTGTTCACCGTGATCGTGCGCAAATGTTATGGCGTGGCGGGGGGCAGCACGATTGATCGTCGCGGATTAAATTTCAAAATCGCCTGGCCGTCCGGCGAGTGGGGATCGCTGCCGCTCGAAGGTGGCGTCAAGGCGGCCTACAAACGCGAAATCGAAAGCGCGCCCGATCCCGCTGCGCGTGAAAAAGAAATTGAAACCGAATTGCGGCAATTCGCGTCACCGTTTCGCACGGCGGAAGCATTTGCGATAGAAGATTTGATCGACCCTCGCGAAACGCGGCCGTATTTGTGTCAGTTCATCGATGCGATGCAGGGGCGGTTGCGGTTGCAACTGGGGCCGAAAAGCAAGCGCGGCACACGTCCTTGACAATAATGTAACCAATTGTTTTTATTGATTATTTTATACGGATAACCAACATGCCAAGACCCGAAATCGAAGGTGACTGGGTAATGGGCTGGCCGGACCGCAAGCGTTCGGTGATCAGCGCGGGCAAGGATACACAGGGGCGCGTCATCAACGGACGTTGCCCGGTGACGCAACTCGAAGGTTTGCTCACGCCCACCGACGCGTATTACGTGGTGAACCAACTCGAAGTGCCGGAACCGATGCACCCCGATGATTGGGTGTTATCGATCGCCGGGCTGGTGGACAGGCCTATCGAAATGTCACTCAAGGATTTGCAAAAACTGCCGGGCCGCACCGTGCGCGCGGTGACCGAATGCGCGGGCAACGACGCGGGCTTTTTTGACTACGTGCAAAAAGGTGGCAAAAAACCGTCGCGCATCAATCAGCAGGACATGAATGCGCGCGCGGCGCAGCGGGAGAAGAGCGTGATTCCCAGCACCGATGAAATCAGCAACGAATCCACCACCACCTGCGCGGTCAGCGCGGGCGAATTCACCGGCGTGCCGCTCGCTGAAGTGCTGAAAAAAGTCGGCATCAAAAGCAACGCCGTGTCGGTGCGCTTTCAGGGTTTTGATCGCGGCCAGCCCGATCTCGCGGTGCAGTACCGCTCGGTGGGCCGCTCGGATTTCAAGCTGGTGGATCCCGGCATCATCAACTACGAAAAAGGCATGCCGATGGCGAAGGCCATGCACCCGGACACGCTGCTCGCGTGGTCGATGAACGGCGAATGGTTAACCCACATCCACGGCGCGCCGGTGCGCGTGGTGACGCCAGGCTGGTCGGGAAATTGGTGGGTGAAATGGCTGGAACAGATTGAAGTGCTCGATCACTTGCCGCAGTGTTATTACCAGCATCATTACTTCACCTACGGCAATGGCCCGGATGATCCGCAAAAAGAAATGATCACGGCGATGGGCGTGCGTTGCATTATTTTGAATCCGCTCGACGAGGATTCTCCGCTGGAACGCGGCGCGCACAAAATCCAGGGCCGCGCGTGGAGCGGCATGGGCATGGTGAAGCGCGTCGAAGTCAGCGTGGATGGCGGCAAGACCTGGCGTGATGCGCATCTCGAAGAACCCGTCGAGCGCTGGCTGTGGGTGCGCTGGTCGCTGCTGTGGGAAGTCGATAGGCCAGGTTCTTACCAAATCATGGCGCGGGCGACAGATGAAACCGGGCGTGTGCAGCCGCAGATTCCGTGGAATTATCAGCGGAAGCACTTTGATGGGATAGTGCCTACTGACGTTCAAGTTCTTTAACTGCGTGAACGAGTGAACGGGTTAACGAGTGAACGAGTGAAACCCCATCCGCGGTCACCCGTTCACCCGTTCACTTGTTCACTCGTTCACGATTTTTCATGCATTTAGCCATCTGCATCAAATACACCCCCGATCCCGAAGCCGCCTTCAGCATGTTCAGCATCGACGAACAAGCGAAGAAGGTTATTCCGGCTGCCGGGTTGAAGCATGTGGTCAGCCCGTTTGATGAGCAGGCGATTGAAGCGGCCTTGCGCATTCGTGAGCAACACGCCGGCACGCGCATTACGGTGATTACGCTGGGCAATGAACTCTCGCGTAACGCATTGAAACACGGTCTCGCGATGGGCGCGGACGATGGCGTGCTGCTGGCGGATGCAGCATTCGATGATGGCGACAGTTACACCACGGCGATCACACTCGCGGCGGCACTGCAAAAACTCGGCGCGGTTGATCTGGTGCTGACCGGACGTCAGGCCGCGGATGACGATGCGGGCGTGGTGGGTGCTGGCATCGGTGAATTGCTGGATGTGCCAGTGCTGACGTTTGCGAAAAGTATATCGGTGAATGGCAACACCGTGTGCGTGGAGCGGGTGCTCGACGACGGCACGGAAATCGTCGAGGCCGATTTGCCCGCCGTGGTCACCGTGTCCAACGAAATCGGCGCGCCGCGCGCGCCCACCTTGCGCGAGACCATGCGTGCGGCGCGTAAAACTTTGGTGGTGTGGACGGCGGGTGATCTTGGGATGAAGTTAGAGAGCGTCGGTGCTGCCGGTTCGCGCACCGTGCGCGAGCGGTTGTTCGCGCCGTCAAAAGCAATTCAGTGCGAATTCATCGATGCGGCCACACCGGAGCAGCAAGGCGCGCGGTTGGCGCAACGGCTGCGCGAGGCGAAGGTGCTATGAACGCGATCCTCGTCATCGCCGAATTCGCGAACGGAAAGCTGGCGACGGCCAGCCTCGAACAGCTTGCGCTCGCGCGCAAACTCGCGCCGGTCGGCTCGGTGGTTGCGCTGCTGCTGGGCGCTGTTCCCGCTGAGGCTGATTTGCTGATCGCGCGCGGAGCAGACAAGGTCATACTCGGCACGCCCGATGCGTTCGACGGCTACAACAGCGACGCGTGGATCACGTGCGCGGCCACCGTCGCATGTGAACACGCGGCCACGCTGGTGCTCGCAGCGCACACGCCACGCGGCACCGATCTCGCGCCGCGACTGGCATTCCGGCTGAATGCCGGTTGCGCTACGGGCTGTGTCAACGTGGAACAACAGAACGGCGCACTGCATTTCACCCGCGCCAGTCACGGCGGCAATGTGCGTGAAACGCTGCGCTTTAAAACCGCCATCGCCGTGGCAACCGTGCGCGCAGGCGCGTACGATTCGTTACCCGCTGATACGAATCGCCAAGGTGAAATCGTCACGCTGAACACAGCGCCCCCATCGCGCATCCGTGTCATCGAACGCCAGCGCGAAGACAGCGGCGCGCAACGTCTCGAAGACGCGCGTGTGATTGTCGCGGGCGGTCGTGGCCTGAATGGCCCCGAAGGTTTCAACGTGCTGCAACCGCTGGCGCAAACGTTAGGCGGCGTGGTTGGCGCGAGCCGCGTACCGTGTGAGCTGGGCTGGTGTTCGCACGCGATGCAAATCGGTTTGACCGGCAAGACCGTGACGCCCGAGTTGTATATTGCGGTGGGCATCTCCGGTGCCAGCCATCACCTTGCCGGTTGCGGCAACGCAAAGACAATCGTCGCCATTAACACCGACGCGGACGCTGCAATATTTCGTGATGCAAAATTCGGCGTGGTGGGCGATTACGCTACAGTAGTGCCCGCGCTGACGGCGGCGATCAAGGCGTTGCCTCGGATATCGTAAGCATTTGATTTTAAAATCAAAATCTGTGTCGAAGGTTTTGAAGTTATGTTTTGGAGAACCACATGAACCACAATGATCTACTCGCCGAATACGAAGCGCGCCGCGCCAAGGCACTCGCCGGCGGCGGCGCGGACAAGTACGCGAAGCGCACCGCGAAGGGCATCTTGAACGCGCGCGAGCGCATCACGCACTTGGTGGATGCGGATTCATTCATGGAGTCTGGATTGTTCGGCACCTCGGGCGTCTACCCCGAGCAGGCCGATGAAACGCCCACCGACGGCAAGCTCGCCGGTTACGCCAGAATCAATGGCCGCGATATCTGCCTGGTGGTGAATGATTTCACCGTGAAGGGCGCTTCCACCTCGTACACCAACGGCAAAAAAATCGGCCACATGAAACGCACCGCCACCGAGCGCGGCATGCCGTTGGTGCTGCTCGGCGAATCCACCGGCGCGCGTTTGCCCGACGCGATGGGCGCGCGCGGCATGGGCCTGTTGCTGGGCAATGACAACACGCAGTTCCGCCGCACGCGCGAGACGCCGATGGTTGCCGCCGCGTTCGGCCCATCGTTCGGCTCCTCGACCTGGATGATGTGTCTCAGCGATTTTGCAGTGATGCAAAAAGGCGCGACGGTGGCGGTGTCCAGCCCAGGGTTGGTGTCGATGGCGCTGGGTGAAAAAGTCAGCGCCGAAGACCTCGGCGGCTGGCGCCTGCACTCGGATATCACCGGCCTGGTCGATCAGGTGGTCGATACCGAGGAAGAAGTCCTCGACGCGATCAAAACATTTTTGTCGTATATGCCCAGCCACCACAACGAAGCGCCGCCGGATGCGCCCATCCCGGCAGGCTCCGGCGCGGACATGAACAAGGTGTTCGATATCCTGCCCGAGAGTCGCACGCAGGTCTACGACATCAAGCGCATGATTAAGTGCATGGTGGATAAAGACACGATGTTCGAGTTGAAGCCGCGCTTCGGCAAAAGCGCCGTGACCGCCCTCGCCCGTCTCGGTGGAAAAAGTGTGGGCATCATCGCCAATAATCCGTTGTATCGCGGCGGCGCTCTGGATGCCGACGCGTGCCGCAAGATCGTGGATTTTCTGGTGATGTGCGATTCCTTCAACATCCCTATCGTGCTGCTGGTCGATACGCCGGGTTTCCAGATCGGCACCGAAGCCGAAAAGGCCGGCGCGCCGGGGCGCATCATGAATTTCATGAACGCGATGACACTTTTAACCGTGCCGCATCTGTCGGTGATTATTCGCAAGAGCTACGGGCGTGCGTATGTGTGCATGGGCGGCGGGCGGCACTCGGACGACATCGCCGCCTGGCCCAGCGCGGAAATCAGTTTCATGAGCCCGGAGTTCGCCACCAAGATCGTGCATGGCGTGGGATTCGGCGAGCCGGGTTACGAGGAAAAGCTCAAAGAAATTGAACAAGGCATCGACGTGTGGGGGTTGGCGTCCGTATACGCGACACAGGCGGTGATCCGGCCGCAGGATACGCGCGACTACCTGATACGCATGCTCGACGTTTACAAGCTGCGGTTGACCAAGGGCGTGGGGCAGCATTTGATGCGTACGTGGCCGACGAGTTATTAACTGCTAAACCGCAAAGGCGCAAAGACGCAAAGAAGAACCGCGAAGAAAAGCACTTCTTTGCGTAACCTTTGCGTCTTCGCGCCTTTGCGGTGAGGGATTTTTATGTTCACCAAAGTCTTAGTCGCCAATCGCGGTGCGGTAGCTTCCCGCGTATTACGCGCCCTCAACGAAATGGGCATCCATTCGGTCGCGCTGTATTCCGAAGCCGATGCTGGCGCGCCGTATCTGGCGATGGCGAGCGAGACTTACGCCATTGGTCCGGCCCCCGCACGCGAGAGTTATCTGAATCAGGATTTGATACTCGACATCGTGCGCAAATCGCACGCCGATGGCTTGCATCCGGGCTACGGCTTTTTGTCGGAAAACGCCGGCTTCGCGCAACGCGTGATCGATGCCGGTGCGCGCTTCATCGGGCCATCGCCGAAGTGGATAGACGCGATGGGCCACAAAACAAAAGCGCGCGAACTGGCGGCGCAACACGGCATGCCGATGTCCAAGGGTTCGCCGGTGCTGCCGATGGACAATGATTTGATACTGAAAGCGGCGCGTGAAATCGGCTACCCGGTGCTGGTGAAACCTGCGGGTGGCGGCGGTGGCATCGGCATGCTGCCGGCGAAAGACGAAGCAGCGCTGCTCGAAACGGTGGAACGTTCGCGCTCGATGGCGAGCCGGGGTTTCGGCAATGCCGACGTGTATTTAGAGAGACTGTTTGAGCGCCCGCGCCACGTGGAGTTTCAGATACTCGGCGATCAGCATGGCAACGTGGCGCATCTTTTTGAGCGCGATTGTTCGACGCAGCGGCGCAATCAAAAGGTGATCGAGGAAGCGCCCGGTCCAAACATCCCGCGCGAGAAAGTGACCGAAGTCGCCGAGCACATCACCGGCATCATGCGCAAAATCGGCTACGACAACATCGGCACCGTCGAAATGCTGATGGGCGCGGACGGCTCGTTCAATTTTCTGGAAATGAACACGCGCTTGCAAGTGGAGCACGGCGTGACCGAAGAAGTCACCGGGGTTGATCTGGTGAAGGCGCAGATACGCTCCGCCGCCGGGGAAAAGTTGTCGGATATTTTACCCGCGAAGATTGAAATCAAGGGCCACGCGATACAGGCACGCGTGTATGCCGAAGACCCGAAGAATTTTTTCCCGTCGCCGGGTAAACTCAATGTATTTCGCCCGCCGATCGATGGCTCGGTGCGCGTGGAAACCGGTTTCACCGAAGGCCGCGATGTGACGCCACATTATGATCCGATGATTGCCAAGGTAATCGCGCATGCGACTACGCGCGAGGCGGCCATTGATAAACTCGTCGGCGCGCTGGAAGCATTCGAGATTCAGGGCTTGAAGCACAATCTGCCGGCGGTGATTGCGATTCTCAAGTCGGAGCCATTTCGCGCGGGAGATGTGCACACCGGGTTGATACCGGAAGTTTTGAAAAAGAAAGTTTGACGAGGATAAAATCATGAGCGAAGCAGAAGTAGTGCGATTCGAAGTTGAAGACGGCATCGGCGTCATCACCGTTGATTACCCGCCGGTGAACGCATTGGGGCCGGGCGTGCGCGAGGGCATTATCGCGAGCGTCGACAAGGGCAACGCAGACCCCGCCGTAAAGGCGATGGTGCTGATCGGCGCGGGCCGCAGTTTTATCGCCGGCGCGGACATCCGCATGTTTGGCAAGCCGCGCCCGGTGTATACGCGCGTCAGCTATGACGTGCTCGACCAATCCGCGAAACCCGTGGTGGCGGCGATCCACGGTTTTGCTTTGGGTGGCGGGTTGGAACATGCGCTCGCGTGCCACTACCGCATCGCGGTGGCGAGTGCGAAGGTTGGCCTGCCTGAAGTGTTGATCGGCATCATCCCCGGGGGCGGCGGCACGCAACGTCTGCCGCGTCTGATCGGGCCGAAGGCGGCGATGGAAATGATCGTCAGCGGGCGCCACGTTCCCGCCGCGGAAGCAAAAACGCTGGGCATTGTGGATGCCATCGTAACTGAGGTGCCCGGCGCGAATTTGCGTAGTGAGGCGATCGCGTTTGCAAAAGGCATCGCCGCCGTGCGCCCGCTGCCGCGCGTGCGTGAGCGCACCGATCGCATCGCCGAGGCGAAGGCCGATCCCGGTCTGTTCGACGCGATGCGCAAATCCATTGCGAAAAAAGCGCGCAACCAGAAAGCGCCGTATCACGCCATCGCTGCTGTTGAAGCGGCTGTCACGCAACCGTTCGCCGAGGGCATCAAGACGGAATGGCGGCTGTTTAGCGAACTCGAATCCTCGGACGAGGCCAAGGCGCTGCGTTACGCGTTTTTTGCCGAGCGCGAAGTGGCGAAGATTCCCGGCGCGCCGAAAGATTTCAAACCCCCGCAGGTGAAAACTGCTGCGGTCATCGGCGCGGGTACCATGGGCGGCGGCATTGCGATGAGCTTTGCCGATTTCGGCATTCCGGTGAAGGTGCTGGAAGTGGCGCGTGACGCACTGGATCGCGGCATGCAGCGCGTGCGCGACAACTACGCCACGAGTGTGAAGCGCGGCAGCCTCACGCAAACGGAAATGGATGCGCGGCTCGCGCGCATTCAACCGGTCGAACGCTACGAGGACATCGGCGATGCCGACGTGGTGATCGAAGCCGTGTTCGAGCGCATCGACATCAAAAAGGATGTATTCACCAAACTCGACGCGGTGATGAAGCCGGGCGCGTTGCTCTTGACCAACTCGTCCGCCATCGACACCGACATCATGGCAAACGTCACGAAACGCCCGCAGGATGTCGCGGGCGCGCACTTTTTCGCCCCCGCGAATGTGATGAAGCTGTTCGAAGTGGTGAAAGGCACCAAGACCTCACTCGAAACCATCGTGAGCGCGATGAAGGTCGGACGCGACATCGGCAAGATCAGCGCGGTCGCCGGCACCTGCGACGGCTTCGCTGCGAACCGCAGCCGCGCGCCGTTTGTCACCGAGATGATGCTGATGCTGGAAGAGGGCGCGCTGCCGGAGCAGATCGACAAGGTGATGGTGGATTTCGGTTATCCGATCGGGCCGTTCGCGGTGAGCGATATGTCCGGCCTCGATATCAGCTACGACACACGCAAGCGCCGTGCGGCGGCGGACCCGAATTTCCGCAAGCTCTATGTGCCCGACCGTCTGGTCGAGATGGGCCGCAAAGGCCAAAAAACCGGCGCCGGCTGGTACCGCTACGAAAAGGGCGACCGCACGCCGCACCCCGACGAGGTGGTGAAAAGCGTCATCGCGGACGTGGCGCGCGAGTTCGGCATCGCGCAGCGCACCTTTACCGACGATGAAATTCTACGCCGGCTCTTGTATGCGTCGGTGAACGAGGCGTGCAAGATACTGGAAGAAGGCCGCGCGTATCGTGCGAGCGACATCGATGTGATGTGGCTGCACGGCTTTGGCTATCCGCGCTATCGCGGCGGACTGATGTTCTGGGCCGACGGCATCGGCACGCGCGAAGTGTATCGGCAAATCGAAGAATGGCACCGGCGTTATGGCGCGCGCTGGAAACCGTCTGCGCTGCTGAAGGAATTGGCGGAAAGCGGCACGCCGTTTCGCGAAGCAAAACCCAAGGTGGCGATGTAATGCAAGATGTGATCGCACAAGCGCGCGCACAAGAGCGCACCGCGCTCGATGAACACGCGGGGAAAGCATTGCTGACCGAATATGGTGTTTCGGTACCGCAATCGCTCACGGTAAAAAACGCCGGCGAAGTGGATGCCGCGTTTGCAACACTCAAACCACCGCTGGTGGTCAAAATCATGTCACCCGACATCCTGCACAAGAGCGACGCGGGCGGCGTGAAAGTCGGCCTTCAATCCGCCGCCGCCGTGAAGGACGCCATCAACGCCATGGCCGCGTCACCCAAAATCAAAGGTGCGCGCATCGACGGGTATCTGCTCGAGGAAATGGCGCCCGCCGGACAAGAGCTCGTCATCGGCGGCCTGCGCGATCCGCAGTTCGGGCCGCTGGTGATGGTGGGCCTCGGCGGCATTTTTGTGGAAGTGCTGCGCGATGTGTCATTCCGCATTTGTCCGATCACGCGCCTCGATGCGCAGGAAATGCTGGATGACCTCAAGGGAGCGGCGATCCTCGACGGCGCGCGCGGCATGAAGCCGGTATCCCGAGACGCGATCATCGATGTGCTGCTGAAAGTCGGCGGCGAAAACGGTTTGCTGATGCGGCACGCCGATGACATCGCCGAGGCGGATATCAATCCGCTGATCGTATCGGACAGCGGCGCGGTGGCGGTGGATGCGCGCTTTATTTTGAGCCAAAAATAATGAATAAAAACAAAGTATTACAAACATTCGCGCCACTGTTCGAGCCCAGGACCATCGCGGTGGTCGGCGCCTCGGCGCGCAGCTTCGCGTTGCCCAATACCTTCATGAAACGTATTCGCGACCTCGGTTACGCGGGCGATATTTATCCGATACACCCGAGCGCCGCCGAGATCGACGGACTCACCGCTTACAAGTCGCTGGCGGATACGCCGAATCCGATTGATTACGCGTATATCGCGGTGGCGGGTGGATTAATCCCCGCGATGCTCGAAGTCGCGAACGGACGGCTGCGTTTTGCGCATGTGATTTCCAGCGGCTTCAGCGAAGTGGACGAAGGCAAAGATTTACAGGAGAAACTCGTCGCGGCGGCGCACGCGGGGGGCTTGCGTTTGATCGGGCCGAATTGCATGGGACTGTTTTCACCGCGCGGCAAGGTGACGTTTGCCGAAGTGGGCCAGCGCGATGTCGGCACCGTCGGTGTTATTTCTCAAAGCGGCGGGCTGGGCACGGACATCATCCGGCGCGGATTCGCGCGCGGCGTGAAATTCTCCGGCGTGGTGACGGTCGGCAATTGCGCCGATGTCGTGCCGTCGGAATTGCTGGAATATTATCTGGCCGACGCGCAAACCCGCGTGATCGGCATGTATCTTGAAACCGCGAAGGATGGCCGTCGTCTGTTCGAGACACTGCGCGCCGCCAAGGCGTCCAAGCCGGTCGTGATCCTCAAAGGCGGACGCACGCAACAAGGTCTCGCCGCCGCCGCCTCGCACACCGGCTCGCTCGCGGGCGACGACCGCGCGTGGGTGGCGCTCGCTAGGCAAACCGGCTGCGTGCTGGTGGAAACGCTGGATCAGTTTGTCGATACGCTGTTGATATTTCAGTCGCTCACACCTAAATCCACGCAACCGACGCAGCGTGTCACGCTGTTCGGCAACGGCGGCGGCACCAGTGTGCTGGCGACGGATTATTTCGCGCGGCTCGGCCTTGAGGTCACGCCGTTTGGCGCCGACACCATCGAACGGCTGGCGGCGTTAAAACTGCCGCCGGGCACCAGCATCACCAACCCGGTGGATTGCCCGGTGGGCACGCTGCAACAGGAAGACGGCAAGGTCGCCGAAAAAATACTCGACATCATTGTCGCTAACGGCAAACCGGACGCGCTGGTGATGCATTTGAATCTGTCCGCGTTTGTCGGGCGCGCCAAGCCGGAAGTGCTGGATAACCTGATGGCGGCCGCCTTGCGCGTGCAGCAAAAATATCCAGGGCAGGCGCACTTCATGCTGGTGCTGCGCTCCGACGGCGAACCCGCGCTTGAAGAGCGCAAGCGTTCGTTTAGAGATAAAGCGGTGGCGCTGGGCGTGCCGGTGTATGACGAGATGTCGAACGCGGGTCATGCGCTGGCGGCACTCGCGACGCACGAACGCTTTGTGCATAGCCGTAACTGAGGAACCCCCGTGACACCCGCACAAAAACACCCCAGCCCGCATCCGGGTCCGCTCGCGGGCATCCGCGTACTCGAACTCGGCACCACCATCGCCGGCCCGTTTTGTGCGCGGCTGATGGCGGATTTTGGCGCGGAGGTGATCAAGGTCGAGGCGGTCGATGGCGACCCGATTCGTTCGTCGGGCAAAAGTTTCAAGGGCAAGTCGCTGTATGCCGCCAGCCTGTCGCGCAACAAGCGGCTGATCGCGCTCGATCTGCGCACCCCCGAAGGGCAGGACATCATCCGCAAGCTGATTCCCAAGTGCGACATCCTGGTTGAGAATTTCCGCCCCGGCACGCTGGAGAAATGGGGCTTCGGCTACGATGCGCTGGCGAAGTTAAATCGTGGGTTAATCATGGTGCGCGTATCCGGCTATGGTCAAACCGGCCCGTACAGCCAGCGCCCCGGTTACGGCGTGGTGTGCGAGGCCGTCGGCGGATTGCGTTTTGTGAATGGCGACCCCAGCACGCCGCCGGCGCGCGCCAACATCGGCTTGACCGATTGCATCACCGGGCTGTATGCCGCGTTCGGCGCGATGATGGCGCTGCGTCATCGCGAGCGTTCCGGCGAAGGCCAGGTGATCGACACCGCGCTGTATGAATGCGCGTTCAGCTTCATGGAAACGCATGTGCCCGCTTACGAAAAGCTCGGCTATGTGGCCGGGCGCGAGGGCTCGGGCCACTCCGATAGCGTGATCAACAATCTGTTTACCACCAAAGACGGCGTGTATGTGCATGTGCAAGGATCACAAACCAATTCGTTCCGGCGGCTGTGCGAGGCGATGGGCATGCCGCGGGTGTTTG
>CAMDDY010000003.1 GCA_945893125.1 Bordetella parapertussis | reverse complement strand
AATCACCAAAAAAGACATCTCTGCCGCCATGCACTACCTCAACCATCGCCCCAGAAAATGCCTCGGCTTCAAAACACCCCACGAAGTCTTCTGGAAGAAGCTACACTCGCATCATAACGCGGTTGCACTTCAGACTTGAATCCGCCGTGCGATTCAAACTGATGTCTAAGCACATGGATTTCATAACCCAAAAGACAGTCCCTTCCCCTTCAGGGGAAAGGTTAGGATGGGGGTGGGGTTGGACGTCAGCACAGCAAGTCCGCGTTGCTCGTTGTTCCACCCCACCCCCATCCCCGCCTTCCCCCTGAAGGGGAAGGAGCCGTGTAGCAGAGAAGCGCCGATGAATATGCTCATGCATCAGTTTGAATCGCACTCCGCAGTGGCGGCAGCGAAGCGTTGTCCGGCATAATGATTCCATTCAACTCGTCAGGAATCCCGCCATGCCGTACCAATGCATCAAGGTCGAAGTCAGCGACTATATCGCCGTGGTCACCATGGATCGCCCGCCGGTGAACGCGCAAAACGCGCAGTTCCGCGAAGAAATCATTGATGCCTTCGACAGCTTCAGCGACCGTGACGACGTGCGTGTGGCTGTGCTCACCGGCGCGGGCAAGGTGTTCTGCGCGGGTGCGGATATCAAAGAGCGCATCGGCTTGGCCAAGCAGCCGGGCGACTACTGGCGGCACAATCGCGGCGCGCGCGAGTACGCCAACGCGATCCGCGAATGCAAAAAACCGGTGATCGCGGCGGTGAATGGCGCGGCGCTCGGCGCGGGCTTCGGCATGATGTCCGCTTGCGACATCATGCTGGCGTCGGACAACGCGGTGTTCGGCATGCCGGAAATCGACGTGGGCCTCGCCGGCGGCTGTGCGTTTATCTCGCGGCTGTTCAGCAAATCGCGCGGGCGGCGCATCGTGTTTACTGGCGAGCGTTTTAGCGCGGCGGAGTTGTATCGCTTGGGCGTGATCGAGTGGTGTGGCCCGCGCGAGCAGTTGATGGATGAGGCGATGAAAATCGCGCGTAACATCGCCGGTAAAAGTCCGCTCGCGATCCGGCTGGCCAAGGAGGCTTACAACGTGGTCGAGAACATGCCGCAACGCGACGGTTACCGCTACGAGCAGAACATCACCGAACAGCTATCGCACACCGAGGATGCCCGCGAAGCGCAGCAGGCGTTTGCCGAGAAGCGCAAGCCGGTGTTCAAGGGGCGGTAAACGCGAATTCGTGCCGCGGCGGCCTGTCTCTTCAGACGATGTATTATAAGCATATGTTTTTATTGAACTTTTTGCTTGCGCCCGTGTGGCCGCAGGATGTGGCAAACTGCGCATTCCGAAAAAGGGCAACCCATTGAAACGTCTCGCCAGTTTGATGATTCTCGCACTGCTGCTGCCCGCCGCCGCACAAGGTTATCCGACCAAACCCATACGCCTCATCGTGCCCACCGCACCTGGCGGCGGCACGGATTTTTCCGCGCGGCTGATCGGCGCGAAACTCGCCGAGGCGTGGGGGCAAACCGTGGTCATCGACAACCGCAGCGGCGCATCGGGCAACATCGGTGTTGAGCTGGCGGCGCGCGCCGTGCCGGATGGCCACACGCTGGTGATGCCGATCACCTCGTTCCCGGTGAATCCGAGTCTCTATTCCAAACTGCCGTTCAACACGGAAAAAGATTTCGCGCCGATTGCGCTGGTGGCCTCGGCGCCGTTGCTGCTGGTGGTGAACCCGTCGGTGCCGGCAAAATCCGTCGGCGAGTTGATTACGCTCGCTAAGGCGCGCGCGGGCCAACTCAATTACGCCAATTCCGGCAGCGGCACCACCGCGCATCTCGCGGGCGAGTTGTTCAAACGCACAGCCGGTGTGGATATCGTCAGCATCGCGTACAAAGGCGGCGGGCCGGCGGTGATCGATTTGATCGCGGGCAATGTGCAGATTTATTTTTCGACGATTCCGGCGGCGCTGCAGCAGGTCAAGGCGGGCAAGTTGCGCGCGCTGGCGGTGACCAGCACCACGCGCGTGGCGGAAATCCCGGAATACCCAACAGTGGCAGAATCGGGGTTGCCGGGTTTTCAGGTGATCGGCTGGTTTGGTTTGTTTGCGCCGGCGGGCACGCCGGCTGCCGTGATTCAAAAAATCAACGGCGAAATCGTCAAGACGCTGAAAGCGCCGGAAACCCGCGAGCGGCTGTCGGGGCACGGCTTGATCCCCGGCGGCGGTACGCCGCAGGATTTAGGCAAGTTTTTGTCCGAGGAAATCGCGCGCTGGCGCAAGCTGATTCAGGAAGCGGGTATACGCAGCAATTAACCAAGGAGCCGTCATGAACGCACCTGAGAAACACACCCCCGTCGCCGCGCAATCGGCCAAACAACCCACCGTCTCGCAAAAACTCAGCGATTACGTCGCCGGTTTCAGTTACGACGCGATTCCGCCGGCGGTGCGCGAACGCGCCAAGTATCTGATGCTCGACGCCATCGGCATTGCCTACGCCTCCACGCACTACGCCTTTGCGCATCACATTCTGTCGGGCATCCGCAGCATCGCGGGCAGCGGCGGCAGCAGCCTGATCGGCCTGTCGGATAAACTGCCGCTGCGTGACGCGGTGCTGATGAATGGCGCGCTGGTGCATGGCCTCGATTACGACGACACCCACGTCGGCGCGATCGTGCATCCGACCGCCAGCGCGTTGCCGTGCGCCATGGGTGTGGCGGAATCCATCGACGCCAGCGGGCGTGATTTGCTCGCGGCGTACATCCTCGGCGTCGAAACCGTGGTGCGCGTGTGCGGCGCGGCCAAGGGCGGGTTTCATCATTTTGGTTTTCATCCGACAGGCATCACTGCGCACTTTTCGTGTGCGCTGCAAGCCGGCTGGCTGTATGGGCTCAACGCCCGGCAGTTGACCATGGCACAGGGTTTCGTCGGCAGCACCGCCGCCGCCAGTCAGGAGTTTCTCGAAGAAGGCGCCTGGAACAAGCGCCTGCATCCGGGCTGGGCGGGGGTTGCGGGCATCACCGCCGCGCACCTCGCGCGCAACGGTTATGTGGGGCCGAGCAAAACCTACGAAGGCCGCTTCGGTTTGTATCAAAGTCATTTGCAAAGCTTGAAGGACGACGTGGATTACGCCGACGTCACCGCCGGCTTGGGCGAACGCTGGGAGACCAGCGAAGTGGCGATCAAGCCGTATCCGATCTGCCACCTGATCCACGCCTGCGCCGACGCCGCGCTGGTGCTGCGCGAGAAGCACAACTTGAAGCCCGAAGACATCGAGTTTGTGCAGGCGCTGATTCCCGAACCGACCATCCACATCATCGCGCAGCCCGAAGCGAACAAGGTGAAACCCGCCAACGACTACGACGCCAAATTCAGCGTGCAGTTCGTCACGGCGGCGTGCCTGGTGCTGGGCCGCTTCGGCCTGGCGGAACTGGAGCAAGACACCTTAAGCAACACCACGATTCTCGATCTGGCGTCGCGCGTGAGTTACGCCGCCGATCCGGACACCACCTATCCGAAATATTTCTCCGGCGGCGTGGTCATCAAATTGCGCAATGGCAAGACCCTTCGGCATCATGAGCCGATCAATCGCGGCACGGGCGAACGCGCGCTCACTGGCGACGAAATCTCCGCCAAGTATCGCGACAATGCCGCGATGGTGTTGCCGGCACGGCGCGTCGAGCAAGTGCGCGACGCCATCCTCGGCGTCGAATCGTTGTCGGCGCGTGAGTTTTTGGCGGTGCTGGCCAACAAGGGATAGGACGGATTCGCGGGAAGCGTCGTGCGCAAATCGCGCGACGTTAGGTTCCGCTGACGTTGATCCCGGAGACCTTGATCAGCTTCGCCCATTTCGCCAGTTCCTGGCGATGGTAGGCGGCTAGCTGTTCCGGCGTGCCGCTGATGGCGTCCGTACCCAGGTCCGCAAATCGCTTGGTGACATCGGGTGTCGCGAGCGCTTTGACCAATTCGGCATTGAGCCGCTTCACGATGGAAGCCGGGGTCGCCACCGGCGCGACCATGGCATACCAATTGACGATTTCGTATCCGGGCACGCCGGATTCCATAAACGTCGGCATCTGCGGCATCAGGGGTGTGCGGTGCGCACTGGTGACGGCGATGGCCCGAATTCTGCCGGCGTTGGCCAGTTGCAGCACCGAGGTTATGCCGCCAATGTAGACATCCACTTCGCCGGAGGCGAGCGCTGTCAATGCGGGCCCGGCGCCCCGGAACGGCACGTGCTCCATTTGAATCCGCGAGATGGTCTTGAATAACTCGGCAGCCAGATGCGGCGTACCGCCAATGCCGCCTGACGCGTAGTTCAGCCCCGACGATTTGGCCTTGGCGAGAACGATCAAATCATTAATGGATTTGGCGGGCACCGAAGGATGCGTCGCGAGCAGGCTCGGCGCCGTGCCGGCCAAGCCGATAGGCGCAAAATCCTTGATCGGATCATAGGGCACCTTGTAGAGGCTCGGATTGATCGCCAACGATGACGTGCCAGAGAACAGCAAGGTATATCCATCCGGCGGCGCGACACTGACCGCCACCGTACCAGTGCCACCGCCCGCGCCGCTGCGGTTGTCGATGATGACTTGTTGCCCCATTTGTTCGCTCAATTTTTGCGCGACGATGCGGCCCAGCACGTCATTGGGCCCGCCAGGCGCAAAGGGCACGATCATGCGTATGGGTTTTGCCGGATATTCCTGTGCCTGCGCGGTACAGACCGCGAAGCTCGTCAGCAACGCCAAGGTTGTGCGTATCGCCAAGAGGTTTCGCCGATGCACTACTTCCAGCCGCATCACAGGCCGCCATTGGCGACGGCGTGCTGCCCTGTCGCGTCAATCATCATGTGCGCGAGCGCATGTTTTGCGATGCCCTTGCGATTGATGTCAAAGCCGAATCCCGGGCCGGGCGGCAAATTGCAAAAGCCGTTGCGCACATCGATGGGACGATTGAGGATGGTCTCGCTTTCGTTCACCGACGGCAGCCCCAGTATAAATTCCGCACCGAAGGCATGGTTCGGTATGGTCGAACACAAATGCGCTGCGGCGATGGCCTCGATGTAACTGCCGTTCGCCGTGCCAGCGCAATTCGCCTTTAACCCGCCTGCCTCCGCCACCACCGCGATTTCGCGGCAACGGCGCAAGCCGCCGCATTTGTACCATTTGACCGCGAGCACGTCGGCGGCCTCATGCTCGATCACGCGCATGGCGTCATCGAGCGTGTATACGGATTCGTCGGCCATGATGGGCACCGTCACGCGGTCGCGAATGCGCCGCATGTCCGTGAGTGAACCAGCGGGCACGGGTTGTTCGAAGTAAGCCAATCCCAAGTCATTGAATTGATTGGCAAATCTAATCGCGCTGGGCACGTCGTAGCAGGTGTTGGCGTCAACACCCAACGGCACCGCCGCACCGAGTTCTTTTTGTATGGCCTTGGCGACACGGATATCGATATCTCTGCGATCCAGCGGACCGATTTTGATGCACACGTATTTGACTGAAAATTTTTCCACGGCAGACACCGCCTCGGCCACCATCACTTTTTCGTCGTCGAGGCTGACCGACCATTCGAGTGGAATTTCATCTCGGCAGGCGCCGCCCAGCAGGGTATGCACCGGCACGCCCAGCGCGCGGCCGACGAGATCGTGCAAGGCCATATCGATAGTCGCCAGCGTCGCCGGGTTGTTGGGCAGCGTGCTTTCGCAGGCGCGAATCGCGGCCTCGATTTGCAGGGCATTGCGTCCTATCAGCAAGGGGGCGTAGTAATCGCGAAGATTGCTAAACATGCCCGCCGCAGTCTCGCCCACGAACGGATTGATCGGACGCGCCTCACCCCATCCGGTGATGCCGCCCGCGCGTATGCCCACCATCACCGGGCGGCCCGCCCAGCCGCCCTTGGCGCCGTAGACATAGGCACCGGTGGACATGCGGCGCCGGTGCGAGGGGACGATGTCCAACCCGATAATCTCCACGCCATCAATCTTGAGTTGAGGCAACGCGGCGGAACCTATGGCCGTGGCGCCTGAAGAGTGGTCAGTCATGGGTTTCCCGGTGAGTATTTATCTGAAGGCGAGTGAGGCCGCGCCGAACAAATTATATCCAAAGCACCAGAGGCGACGGATAATCTGCATGAAGTTTCGCGCGGTTGACGGTTCATCGGGCTCGCGATACCGTGCCCATTTGTAATAGGGGTAATCACGTGATACGGGTGGCGTACGATGTTTGAATGGTTGATGCTTCGTTGCGGGGTGTCTCTCGCAGCCTGCGTTTTACTGGCGGGTGGCACTGCGAGTGCGCAGAATTACCCGGTACGTCCGGTGACACTGGTCGTACCGTATGGCCCCGGCGGCGGCGCCGACATCGTCGGCAGAATCCTCAGCCAGCGGTTGGCGCGCGCGTTGCAGGAGCAGGTGATCGTCGACAACCGCGCGGGATCGGCGGGCAATCTGGGCGCGGCATTGGTGGCGCGCGCCGCACCCGATGGCCACACGCTGATGATCGCGACCAACACGCACGCGGTGAATGTCAGCCTGTACAAAAAGCTGCAATATGATTTTCCGAGAGAATTCGGCGCGGTCGGCATGCTGAGTTCGTTTCCGTATGTGCTGGTGGTGCATCCCTCGCTGCCGATTGCCGATGTGAAGCAACTGGTTGCTCTGGCGAAGAAAAATCCGGGCGAGCTGATGCATTCCTCGTCGGGTAACGGTTCCAGCCCGCACCTGACGGCGGAGGTCTTCAAAATGTCTGCGGGGATCAAGATGGTTCACGTGCCCTACAAAGGCGCGTCCGAGGCGTTGACCGATCTGGTGGGTGGCCGCGTGCAGATCGGCTTCGCCAGTGTCAGCTCGGCATTGCAACTCGTGAATACCAAACGGCTCAAGGCCCTGGGCATTACCAGCGCGCAGCGAACGAAGGCGGCTGCCGAATTGCCCACCCTGGTGGAACAGGGCTTTAAGGATGTCGTCGTGACCACCTGGAACGCCTTGTTTGTACCTGCAAAAACCCCCACCGCGATCACAACCCGGCTGAATGCGGAAATCGTGCGGCTGATGAATGATCCCGAAGTGATCGAACGTTTCACCGCCGTCGGCGTGGAAGCGGCCAGCAGCACGCCGCAGGAACTGGAGACATTTGTGAAGCAGGAAGTTCAGCGTTGGGCGAAGGTGGTGCGCGAGTCCGGCGCAACGGTAGACTGATGCGGGGTCATGCGCCGTCAGGGTAAGAGGTACAAACCGTGGTGACTCGCGTGGTTTGTAATCATGCGCGCCGCTCGCTGCGCAACCACAGCCCAAACGCAATAAACGTCAGTGCCGCAGTCAGCGCGAAATAGGCGCGCAGCCCCAGCAGCGGCCCGATCAGGCCGGCGGTGAAGGGCGCGATGCCCATGGCGATAAACTGAAACGACGCGGCATAGGAAATCGCGCGCGCGTCCATGCCCTGCGGTGCGTGGCTGCGCAACAGGCGCACGATGGCGGGTAACATCAGCGACGCCGCCAGACCGAATGCGATACGCGTCAGCGTAAGTTGCAGCGGCGTTTGCAGGAACAGCATGGGAAGCTGCGTCAGCCCCGCAGCGGCGGCGGAGAACAACAACACCCGCCGCGGATCAAAGCGATCCAGCACACGCCCCCACACGGTCAAAGCGATGGCGCTGGAAAGCGCATAACCGATGGCCACCGCGCCGGCCCAGAAGGCGTGTGATCCGGCGTCCGTCGATGCGCCGCCATTCAGGTCCATCACGAACACGCTGAGTATGGTGATGTTGCCGGGTGCGAGCATCGCGAACACAAAGCCCAGAAAAAACAGCAGCCCGATACGCGGCACGGCAAGCAGCTCGCGCAGATTGCCGATCCACTGCGGGCGCCAGCGTCCCGGCGCGAGCTGCTTGGTCTCGCGCACCATGGCGATCACCAGCATGCCGGCGCTGATCAGCACCCCGCCGCTGAACCAGAACAGCCAATGCGGCTTGTCGACCATCGCCACCAGCATCGTGCCCACCGCAGGCCCGGTTGTTTGGCCCATCAGGTTCGCTGCTTGCAGACGCGACAGCGCGCTGCCGATCCGGTGGGGCGGTGTGTTGGCCACGATCAATGCCTGCGCGGACATGGTGCCGCCGTTGAAAAACCCCACTAGGGAAAACAGGCAGGCGAACCACAGCGGCGTGGACGCAAAGGGAATCAGCGCCATGAAAAAGCCCATGCCGAGCATGGCGCGCAGCACCATGATCTTGCGGCCGAAATAATCGGCGATGCTGCCCCAGATCGGCCCGCACAAAAAACTGATGATGTAAAAAACCAGCATCATGTTGCCGATCCAGGTTTCCAGATTTTCATGCACGCCGAGGTTGCGCACCATCAGCGGCAGAAGCGGAAACGAAATCGCAAACCCCATGGAAGTCATCAGCGTCGCCACCGGCAGGGTTTGCAGATTGCGGCGCCAGTATGGATAGCGTGCTGATTCGTCCGTCACGTCGCCGGGATGGCTTGCGCTTTGATTTTTCAATGCGTGGACGGGCTTATCAAACGGCGGAAAGTTTCATCACGCTAACTACAACCCAGCCTGCTTAAGCACCTTGGCCCAACGCGGGATTTCTGCTTTGATCAGCTCGTGAAATTGCTCCGGCGTGTTGCCGGTCGGAATGGCGCCTCCGCTGGACATCCTGGCCGCAGTGTCCGGCAATTGCAGATAGCGCACGATTTCGCTATTCAGCTTTCGCACGATGTCACGCGGTGTGCCCACCGGCGCGAGCAGGCCGTACCATTGGGTAATTTCATAACCCGGCACGCCGGCTTCCGCGATCGTCGGTACATTGGGCAGTATGTCGAGCCGCTTGTCGGTGGCGACACCCAGCGCGCGCAGCCGGTTGCTGCGCACATGCGGGATGATCGGCGGCACCCCGGTCACGGTAAGCGTGATGTGTCCGCCCAACAGATCAATCATCGTCAAACCGGCGCCTTTGTAGGGAATCTGCTGGATGTCCGTTCCGGTCAATTGCTTGAAATACTCCACCGACACATGCGAGTTGCTGCCGTTGCCGGATGAGCCGTAGTTGAGTTGGCCGGGGCGGCTGCGGGCCAGCGCCACCAGTTCCTTCACGGTTTTCGCCGGCACCGAGGGGTGTATGGCCATCATGTTGGGCACCATCGCGACCAGCGACAGCGGCGCGAAATCCCGCACCGGATCGTAGGGCATCTTGGGAAATACCGACGGCAGAAACGAGAAGGTGCCGATGTATCCCATGATCAGGGTGTAGCCGTCGGGTGCGCTCTTGGCCACATAATCGACGCCGACAATGCCGCCGGCGCCACCGGGCCGGTTCTCGACCACGACCTGTGTACGCCACACCTCGGTCAATCGTTGCGCGACCAGCCGGGACAGTATGTCCGTGCTGCCGCCGGGCGCAACGGGCACGATGATGCGCACTGGTTTTGCCGGATACGCGGGCTCCGTTTGTGAGCGCGCCGGCGCGGGTGCGAGCATCAAAATGCCGCTCAGTGTTAATGCGATACGCATCGAACGTTCCTCCGTGATCTTTCGAGCAGATGTTACGCGGCGTACTATCGGCTCACCAGCTTGCGCTCCAGCGCCTGAAATTCATCGAAGCCCACCAGCGTATTGAGTTCCTCAAACGACAGCAACAGCTCCGGCCGCTCAAGGGGTTGTTTGCTGCGCATGGCTTGCTGTAACGCGTCCAGCCCGTTTTGCATGCCCTTGATGGCGCAAGAGGTGAGCAATCGCGGATAGATCACCACGCGCACGCCCAGTTCGGCCAATCGCATCGGAGAAATCAGCGGCGTGGTGGCACGGCGGCGTATGCCGAAGCCCATGTTGATACACAGTGGTTTCGACACGTTTTGGATCACGGTGGTGATGTCCTGCTCGGAGAGCAGCGCGTCGGCGAACAGCAAATCCGCGCCGGCCTCGGCATACAGATTCAGCCGCCGCACCACTTCAGCGATGCCGTGCGTGGCGAGTGAATCGGTGCGCGACTTGATGACAAAATCCGCATCGCGCCGCGCCGCCACGGCGCCGTGAATTTTTTCCACCATTTCCCCGGCGGAGATCACCGCTTTGCCCGCCATGTGCCCGCAGCGCTTGGGCCACGACTGATCCTCGATCATCACGCCGGCAAGCCCGGCCTGCTCGAACGCGCGCACCAGATGAAACACGTTGATTGCATTGCCGTAGCCGGTGTCCGCGTCGGCCAGCAGCGGAATATCCACGCACGCCGCCAGCATACGCACCGCATTCAGATTGAGTTCGAAACCCATGAGGCCGATATCGGGTTGGCCGAGCAGCGCTTCGGCAATACCCGCGCCGGAGATAAAGCCGGATGGAAAACCAGCCTGCTGCACCAGGCGCGCACTGTAGCCGTCGAAAATGCCCGGCTGGATTACCAACTCGCTGCCGTTGATCAGTTTTCTTAATCGGCTCGTTACCTTGTCCATGGCTGCCTCGGGTTGATGGAGATTGTCAGTTTGTCCGGTTCATCGTAGCGCGTCATGTGCGTGAATTCAATGGATCGCATGGACAAAATAATCAATAAAAACAATTAGTTATATTAAAACGTCGTCGGCCAGTTGCTGATCAGATGTTCGCCGACGCCGCCCGTCATCCGCATGCGATGCACTTGCAGCGTGCGGATCAGATAATCGCGTGTGTCGCGCGGATCGATCACTGATTGCGTTTCGTATAAGGCAGCGAGGCCCCACACCGAGTTATCCTGCTCGATTTCGGCGGCGAGTTGTTTGAAACGTTCCGGATCATCTTCCTGTTTGAGGCCATGCAAAATGTTCACACCGACAGATGGATCGACAAAGCCCAGATCCGCCGTGGGCCAGCACGCGACTTCATCGGAATTTTTGCCGCCGCCCATGTTGAGATACGCTTTGCCGTAACTCTTGCGCAGGATGATGGATATCTTCGGCACGGTGACCAGCGACAACGCGTTGACCCAGTTGATGATGCGTCCCGGCGCGCCGCGCTGTTCGCCTTCAAGCCCGATCAGAAAGCCCGGCACATCCACCAGAAACACGATGGGAATATTGAACGAATCGCACAACACCAGAAAACTCGTCACCTTGGCGCAGGCATCGACATCCAGCGCGCCGCCCTTAAAGAGCGGATTGTTGGCGATGATGCCGGTGGTGTGGCCGTCGATGCGTGTCAACGCGGTGACCACCGATTTGCCGAAATCCGGTTTCAGATCAAAGCGCGAGCCTTTATCGGCGATTGCGTCGATGATTTTGCGCACGTCGTACACCTGCGAGCGTGCTTCCGGCAGGATGTCGAGCACCTGCCGGATCGCGTCGTCCGAACCCACGGGAACCGGCAACACCGGCGGCGCTTCGTTACAGTGACTCGGCAGATACGACAAAAATTTCTTGATGGCGTCCAGCGCCTGCGCATCCGTATCCACCGCAACATCCACCAGCCCCGAGGTGCGCGTATGCATGCGCCAGCCGCCGAGTTCCTCGGGTGTGATCGGCCGGCCGATGGCTTTTTCCGCCACGCGATGGCTGGCCACCGCCATCACCGCGCCTTTGCGCATCACGGTAAAGTCAGACAGGCTCGCGTACCACGCCGAGTGGCCGAAACAACTGCCGAGCAGCGCCGACGCCCACGGCGATTTGCGCAGCCGTTGATATTCCGCGCCGTCCTGCCCGACGATCGAGCGGCCCGTCGCGCCCATGCGATCGGGCATGCGCGCGCCGCTGGTTTCACCCAGAAACACCATCGGAAAGCCGCGTTTGGTGGCGACGTTTTTAACGTGTTTTACTTTTTTCTGATTGATTACCGCGCTGGATGCGCCGAGCACGGTGAAATCATTGGAAATCACGCCCACTTCGCGCCCGTCGATGCGGCCAAAGCCCACCACCTTGCCGTCACCCGGCGTTTTATGACGCACCTCTGCACGCGCCGAAGTGGCGTAGCGACCGGATTCGATAAAACTGCCGGCATCCAGCAAATGATCGACCCGTTCACGCGCGTTCAGCACGCCGGCGGCTTTGCGCGCGGCGAGTTTTTCCGCTCCGCCCATCGCCAGCGCACGTTGCGTGCGTTCTTCGTAGTCGCGGATCAAGGCTTCAAACGGCATCGGCTGCTCCTGCTGGCGGGGTCTAGGGATCGCCCGCCATCATAGCAATTTCACGCCGCCGGTTTTCGGCAGTCCGCATATCATGCCGACCCACAAAGAAAAACCGCGGCGGGAAGCCCGTCGCGGTGAAGGCAATCAACAAAGGAGGAGTTGAGGAGTGATTGCGAGAACAAAGTATCCGCCCGCGCGCCCGTGCTGTCTGTGAAAAAAGTCACAAAGCCTCTAAAATAGGCCACCCCAAGTACCGGTCACACACGCCGGTGATTTTATTGACAAGCCCCGGAAATTGCCCAAAATGCCGGTTTTCGCGCAAACCAGACCCGCGCGTCATTTATTCACTGTAACCACGGAAAATTCATGTCCAAACTACTCGATGTCATCCGCGACCGCCGCAGCGACCGCCATTTCGCCAACAAACCGCTGGAAGCCGAAACCATAGAAACGCTGCTCGATGCCTTCCGCTGGGCGCCGTCGTCCAACAACCGGCAACCGTGGCGCGTGCTGATCGCGTCGAGCGCGGAAGCCCAGCGCATCTTCGACGACGCCTTATCCGCGGGCAACAAACAATGGGCGCCGCCCGGCGCGCTGAAGATGGTGATTATCGGCGTGCCCGAAGAGCAACCCGAACGCAACGGCTTGCAGAATTTCATGCTTGATGTCGGCTTCGCCATGGAAAACATGATGGTGCAAGGTTACGCCATGGGCCTCACCATTCACGCCATGGCGGGGTTTGATTACGACAAAATCTGCAAGGGTTTTAATATTCCCGCCAATGCCAAGCCGGTGGCGGTGATGGCGGCGGGTTATCGCGGTCGCGTGGAAGATTTGATCGAAGAAGTGCGCGCCAAGGATTTGAAACCGCGCACGCGCAAGGCGATAGCCGAGTTTACCTATCGCGACAATTACGGCGCGGCGTTCAAGTAATTCCGCTTGCTTGCTGCGCAGTACGCCGAAAGTGCGCGCGAAATATAGGGAAAGCCCGTGTTTAATGGTAATGAGATGGAAGCGCTTAACGTTCATGATTTGCGCCTTATGGCCAAGCGGCGCCTGCCGCAATGGCTGTTTGAGTTCGTTGATCGCGGCACCGAGGACGAGGTGGCCTTGCGCAACAACCGCGCGGCGTTCGAACGCATCAAGTTGAAGACGCAGGTGCTGGTCAACGTCACCCAGCGCAGCCAGGAGACCACGCTGTTCGGCAAGCAACACGGCATGCCGCTGGGCATCGCGCCGACCGGTCCGGCGGGCATGCTGTGGTATCAGGGCGAACTGGAACTCGCGCGCGCGGCGAAGGCCGCAAACATTCCTTTCACCCTCGCCACCGGTTCGCAGACCAGCATGGAGGATGTCGCCCGACTGGTCGGCGGCACGCTGTGGTTTCAGCTCTACATGTGGTCGGATGTGCGCATGTCGCATATTCTGGTCGAGCGCGCGAAGAACGCCGGATTCGAGGCGCTGGTGGTTACCGTGGACGGCCCCGTAGGCACCAACCGCGAATACAACATTCGCAACGGTTACACCGTGCCGTTCCGTTACACCCGCAAGAACACGGCGGCGGTGCTGGCGAGGCCGGGCTGGCTGCTCAACGTCATCATGCGTTACTGGATGTCCGGCGGCATGCCCACCCGCGCGAACTACCCCGAGGGCATGACGGAGAAATTTACGCACGTCTCCAATGCCGAGCGCAAGACCAAGAACGATGCGCTGTCGTGGGACGACCTTGGCGTGCTGCGTGATATGTGGCCGGGCAAACTGCTGGTGAAGGGCATACTCACGCCACAGGATGCCGAACGTGCCATTGCGCGCGGCGCCGATGGCGTCATCGTATCCAATCATGGCGGTCGCAACTTCGACAGTTCGATGGCGCCCATCGAAGCGCTGGCGCCGATCGTGGATGCGGTGGGCAACAAGACGACCGTCATCGTCGACAGTGGATTTCGCCGCGGCAGCGACGTGGTGAAGGCGCTCGCCATCGGGGCCAAGCTGGTGATGGTCGGACGCGCAACACTGTGGGGCACGACGGTCGGCGGAGAAGCAGGTGCTGCGCGCGCGATCAATTTTTACCGCGAAGAAATCAGCCGCACGATTGCCTATCTGGGCTGCAACCGTATTTCGGAGTTGAACCGCGATTGCCTCGAACGCGTCCCGACGCCGCACGTTCCGTACACCATGTGACGAGTGGCACTCGATAGTCAGCGGGTCTGCCGGCGCTTTTCCCTTACTCCGCGCGCGCGCCGGTGGCCTTAACCACCTTGCCCCACTTGGCGATTTCACTGCGTATATGTGCGCCGAACTGCTCCGGATTCAGCACCGTCGCTTCGAAATCATTGGCGTCGAATTTTTCGCGGCTCACGCGGTCTTGCAGTATCGCGGCACTTTCCTTGTACAGCCGCGCGATGATTTCCGGCGCGGTTTTCGCCGGCGCAACGATGCCGTACCACACGCTGGCTTCGTAGCCCGCCACGCCGGATTCGGCGATGGTCGGCAGATCGGGCAGCTTGGCGATACGCTTGGCGCTCGAAATGGCCAGCGCTTTCAGGCGTCCGCCTTTCACCAGCGGCATTGCGCCCGGCGTTGAGGCAAACGACAACTGGATCTGCCCCGCCACCAGATCGGTATTGGCGGGCGCGGCGCCTTTGTACGGCACGAACACCATGTCGAGGCCCGCCATGCTCTTGAATAACTCCGTCGCTAGATGCGCGGCGTTGCCGGGCACCGCGCCGTAGTTCAGTTGATTCGGTTTGGCTTTCACCAGCGCAATCAACTGTTTGATGTTGCCGGCGGGCAACGCGGGATGCACCACCACGGCAAATGGCGCGGAGGCCGCCAGGATAATCGGCGCGAAATCACGCAACGGGTCATAGCCTAATTTCGGATAGAGGCTGATGTTGATCGACATCGGGCCCGAGGTGCCCATGAACAAAGTGTGGCCGTCCGGCGGCGACTTCGCCACCATTTCCGCGCCGATGTTGCCGCCCGCGCCGGGACGATTGTCCACCACGACCTGATGGGCGAGTTTTTCACCGAGCGGCTGCGCGATCAGCCGCGCGAGGATGTCGGTGGGGCCGCCGGCGACCAGCGGCACCACGAGGCGCACGGTTTTGGCGGGGTATTGCACCTGCTGCGCGTCAGCAAGCGTGGCGGTAGTCAGTAGAACGGCGAATGCGATACGGATCATGGGCAGAATCTCATTAAGGACAAACGATCTTTCCCTTCGTCGTTCCCGCGCAGGCGGGAACCCATAACACAGTGCCACTTGCGACACCCTATGGGTTCCCGTCTGCGCCGGAACGACGAGGAAAATTTAGCAGTTAAAGGTTTTCTTCCGGGTTACTCGATCAGTTCAAAAATAACGATTTCATGATCGGCTAGCATGGGAACAGTGACTTCGCAGGTATCGTGCTGAAATGTCAGCGGTAACACCGTTTCGTGCGTCGCCAGTCGCGCCGAACGGACACGCTGGCCGATGGGCGGGCGCAGCCGCACCACGATATCACGCACTTCAACCAGGTTGCGTCCCGGATGACGCCAGCCGGTGTTCAGCGGCTTGTCCAGCGGCAAATTCACCAGATGCACCAGCGCACGCCCCGGCTGGCCCATGTGCGTGACATCGACGTAATCGGGCGCTTCGACTTCCAGCGCCATCGGCTCACCCAAGGCCCAGCGCACGCTGTTCGCCAGCACACGGCCGAGATCGGGGAAACCGTAGTGGTAGTACAAACCTTCCATGGTGTTGGCGAAATACACCACGCGGCCCTTGCCACCACCACTTGCGCCACGTGTCACTACGGGGATAGTAGTGGTCTCTCGTATCGCGCTGTATTCGGGAATGCTGATGGTGGCGCCGTCATGCGCGATCACCGGCGGGATCAGCGTCAGCGGCACGGCGTGCCCCGCTGCCGTGGTGACTTCAATCAGTGCGCCTTCGTTCGGAATCAAGTCGGTATCGCCGATGCCATCGAGCAACGGATCGTCGCGCGATTCCAGTTTGGCGTACGACGATTTAAGCCCTTCGCGTTTGCCGCTGCGGGAAATGCCCAGCACCGCATCAAACGCGGGCGTGGCGCGCGGCTTGCCGTCGGCATCGGCGAGACCGGCCTCGTAGCTTGCGATCAGGCCGCCGCCCGCTTGGGTGTATTGCGCGAGCGATGTAACCGCGGCATCCGACACGCACGCCAGATTGGAAACCACCACCACGCCGTAGCGCGCAAGCCGCTCGGGTGAAATCAATTTGTCCGAGATAACGTCAAACGCAATGTGCGCTTCCTGCAACGCCAAGTACCAGCCGCGAATGAAGTCGAGATAACGCGCTTGCGGTTTGTCGCGGCCGTAGTTGTCCTGCGTGTAGCGCGACAACACCAGCACCACGCGCGCCTGCGACTGCGCGCCGTCAAGATATTTCTCCCACCGTTCAAGCCGCTGAAACACGGCTTTCATCGGCGCGAGGCTGCGCCGGTCAAATAAATCGGAGTAGCCGCCGTTGATATGCAACCAGGGGCTCACGCCGTTGGCGACTTGCTGCGCGATCCACGGCCGGTTCTCCGCTTCAGGCGCCGCATACAGCCGCCACCACGGATAAAAATAACTCGCGGTCATCCAGCGCGGCTTGTCCGGTGCAAGCGTGGCGAGATATTTCGCCTGGATGCCCGGCCAGAAGGGTGCTGCGTGGCGGCGCTGGCATTCAAAGGTGGGGATGTCCTGATGCTCCAGCCAGTAGTCGATGTCCCAGCCGCCGGGGCGTATGGTTTCGAGCGACTCCATCAACTGCACGGCGGAGATAAATACCGCGTCTTGTTTCACCGCGTGTATCTCGCGATGCATCAGCGCCACCCAGTCGGCAATGCGCCGGTAGCGCCATTCGTTGTATTGCCGCCAGACGGGATCGTCCCAGTTTTCAGTTTGCGGAATGGCGTGGCCCGATTCGGCCTTGAACATCGACTGGCAGGTGTTGCAGTAACACAGGCCCGTTTCCCACGCGGCGAATTTGCCTTGATTGTTCCAGATGCCGTCGGCGTCGTAGCGTTGCAGAATTTCGCGCACCACTTCAACCATGCGCTCACGGTAGTAACCCGCGTTGGGGCAGGTGACGTAATGCTCGCTGACTTCGCAGAAGTTGCCGTTGATGTCACGCGTGAACCATTCGGGGTGTTCGAGTGCGAGCGCTTTCGGCGCGCAGCTCGGATCGATGCGCGCCAGCACGCGCATGCCTTCGCGATGCGCGACCGGTATCACTTCCGCCAACAGATCGCGCGCGCCCAAGCCATTCGAAATGCGGTGACCCGCAATGCGTGTTTGGTAAAACGCCACGATGCCGCCACCGCTCAGACAAAACGCCGTGGCGCGATATTCCTTGGCGCCGGCAACCAGCGCTTCAGCGTCAACCTTGGGTTCGTCGCCTTCGCGCAGGTTGAGCAGCAGCACACGATGCGGGCCGTTGGCCCAGGTTGGGGTTTGTGGTTGTGTCATTGGCTGTAAAGTCAAAAACGTCAGATGCAGATTTACGCAGATTAACTGCGGAAAAATCTGCGTTCATCCGCGTAAATCTGTGTCGAAGGGGTTTATGATTTATGCCGCGCAATAAAATCCAGCACCGCCTTGGCACACGCCACCGGCGCGGTTGCCGCCACGTGATAGCCATCCGCCGGCAGCACCAGCAATTCCGAGTTGGGGATTTTCTGCTGCCACGCGCGGATCACTTCCACCGAATACATGGGATTGTTTTGCGTGGTGATCACCTGTGCGGGGCAACGAATATTCGGCAGATCCTGCGTGACATCGACCTTGGGCACGGAGCCGATGAACCCCAATTGCGTTGAAGACGCCGTCTTGCCCATGAGGTTAATCCACCACTCGACACCTGCGGAGGGAAAGTTGCTGCCAAGGCGCTTGCCCATGGTTTCCCGCGCCCAACCGCCGACACCACTTTTTTCGATGAGCCGCACCCAGGCGCGGTAGCGCTCGCCTGCGTCCTCGCCGCGCGTGGGTGAAGACAACGCCGACACGGTTTTTACGCGCGACGGATGGCGCGCCGCCAGATGCATCGCCATGGTGCCGCCGACTTTCGCGCCGACGAGATAAAATTTATCGATCTTCAGGTGATCCATCACCGCGATGAAATCATCAACGATGCGATCGAGCGACCACGCGTGATCGCGCGGCATCGGCGTCGAACGGCCAAAGCCGCGCATGTCGGGGCGCACCACGCGATTGTCGCGCGCGAGTTCCGGCATCCAGCCGTAATACGCCTCGCCGCTTTCGGCATTGCCGTGCAGCAGCAAAATGGTTTCGTGGCTGCGCCACGGCTCGGCGAAGTCGGTGACTTCGTAATACATATTGCAATCGGGAGTGACTTGTAGTGTGGGCATGGCGGCTCTCTATAAGATAAATATAAGGTCAACGTCTTTACCGCAAAGACGCAAAGGAAACGCAAAGAAAACCGGTGTTGAATTTCTTTGCGTGGTGTTCTTCGCGTCTTTGTAAAACGCTTGCGTGACGCGGATGCCGGCCATCGCACGAAACCGTTCCCCCGATTCATGTTGCCACCTTTTGCTGCCTTATCGCAGGCAAGGAGGGCGCATGTTAGGGCGCTATGACACCTTGGTCAAACCGCGCCGTGGAAAGCGACGCGCTAGCGCGGAGCCTGCTGACAAATTGCTGCGTTGGGATCGGTCAGACAACTGCGCGGCCACGTCGGCAAGTGCAGGTCGTAGAACGGATCCCGGGCGAAACCGCCGCAGCCGGTATCCTTGATTTGGCGGCCGGCATTCGGCAGCAAGGATTTGCCTTCCGGAAACGCGCAGGCGCCGTCGAGCTTGCCCGAGACATCACGCGTGTTGTGCGCCGCCCCCGTCACCAGATTGCCGTCCTTGAAATACAGCGTCGCCATGCGCCGGAATCGCTCGCCATCCACCACCCACATCGCTTTGCAACCGGTGTACTGCTTCGGCAGCGCGTCATTGCGCGGATACACCATCACAAAACCACCCGGCGTGGCCGCGATGCCCGCCGCGGCAGGGGGGCTTTCGACGGCACAATTCGGTTCCGTGGCCGCAACAATCTCGTTAATCCATTGTGCCTGGGCCAATGCCGGCAGCAAGGCCAACACGACATAGGCGATACGAATCATGAATGACGTTCCCCGGATTTGCCGTGCGCCTGGCGGCTATCGGTGGGCGCTTCATCGCGCGCGGTCATGCTGTAATCGCGCATCACCGACGCCACGCGAATCCGGTAATCGGCAAAAATACTGTCGCGCCCTTTCGCTTGTGCCACGCGATGGCCCTCGACATTACGCCACGCGGCCACGGCGGCTTCATCGCGCCAGAACGATATCGACACAAACTTTCCGCGCGTGGTGACACTCTCGAAACGCTCGATGGAAATAAAGCCGTCGATTGTTGCCAGCGCGGGCCGCAGCGATGCCGCGATGGCAAAATATTCGTCCGCTTTGCCCTCGGCGGGCAGCACTTCAAAAATCACGGCGATCATCGGCGGCTCAGTCGGCTTTGATGTTCGCTATCTTGGCGATCTTGCGATTCACCTCGATATCGGCCTTCATGAAATCGAGAAATTGTTGCGGCGTTTCGGAATACGCCGTCACGCCCTGCGAAGCCAGCCGTTTGCTGACTTCGGGCGTATCGACCATGCGTTTTAATTCGCTGAGCCAGCGCGCAACTATCGGCTTGGGCACGCCCAGCGGCGTGACCAGCCCGTACCACTGCGTCATTTCCAATCCCGGCAATCCGGCTTCGGCGGAGGTCGGCAACTCGGGTTGCAGCGGGTGGCGCACCTTGGAGGCCATCGCCAGCCCGCGCAGACGGCCGGACTTGATATGCGGATCGGCGTTAATCATATTGAGCACCATCATCTGCGTTTCGTTCCCCACCAGCGCCACCACCGCAGGCCCGCCGCTTTTATACGGCACATGCGTCACCTTGCTGCCCGCCAGCGAATTGAACAATTCACCCGCGAAATGCGTGGTGCCCGCCGCACCCCCGGAGCCATAGTTGTATTTGCCGGGATTGGCCTTCACCAGCACGATAAATTCTTTCAGCGACTTCGCCGGTACCGACGGATGCACCACTACCGCGTTATCCACCACGCCCACGCGCATCAGCGGCACAAAATCCTTCAGCACGTCGAACGGCATGTTGGTTTTCAACGCGGCGGTGATAGTGTGATTGTTGCCGAGTATGCCCACGGTGTAGCCGTCGGGATTGCCGCGCGCGATGATCTCGCCGCCCAATTGCCCGCTGGCGCCGCCGCGATTGTCGGTGACGATCTGCTGCTTCATCGACTCACCGATGTAGTGCGCCACCACACGCGCCACGGGGTCGTACGAGCCGCCCGACTGGAACGGCACCACCAGCCGGATCGGGCGGTCGGGATACGCAACCGATGCGGTTTGTGCGTATGACGCGCCGGCGGTAAGCGCCAGCAGAGTAGCTGCGGCGACATTCAGTATTCGTTGCATGGTAAATCCTCGTTGGTTACTTGTATTCATTCAAACAAGGCATGTCGTGCGGCTCAACATACCACGCCGCGCGCGAGCCCCAGAATATGCTGTTTTGCGGGCGCGCCATGTCCGCCGGCGGCTGATCGAGCAGGCCCGCCGGGATCAGCATGTCGTCGCGCCCGCGCACCGGGTGCGGCACGCGTGAACCGCACGTGCCGCAAAACCACACCGCGAAACGTTGCGCGGGCGCGTGGTCGTAGCGTGTGATCAACGACTCGCCCGCGCGCCATTGGAATTGCGCCGCCGCCACGAACGCATTCGCCGCGTGCGCGCTGCCCGACGCTTTTTGACAGCGCGTGCAATGGCAATAGCGAAACGCCGTGAACGGCGGCGTCACATCGAATTTAACGCCGCCACAAAGGCAACTTCCGGCGAGCAGTGAAGTTGGCATACGCGCCCCTTAAAAAATAGGTGTAAAAATAAATAGTTATATCATCGTTTCAGTGAGAGTGGCCTGCCAGAACCCCACATCCACCCAGCGCTCGAACTTGCGCCCCACCCGCGGGAAGTGCGCGACTTTGACGAAGCCGCACTTCTCGTGAAGCGCAATACTCGCATCGTTGGGCAACGCGATGCAGCCTACCACCACATGTACGCCGCGCGCTTTGAGCTCGCGCAGCAGTTCCAGATAAAGCGGTTTTGCGATGCCGCGTCCAGTGTAATGCAGGTCGACGTAGATCGTGCTTTCGAGCGTGTGATCGTATGCCGCGCGCGTGCGCCAGCGCGTGGCATACGCGTAGGCGACTATCTTTTCATTGATTTCGGCCACCAGCCACGGATACAACGCCGTGGTGTCGCGGATGCGCTGTGCCATGTCCGTTTCGATAACGGGCGTTTGTTCAAAGGTGATAACCGTTTCGAGCACGTAAGCGTTGTAGATCGCGCAGGTGGCCGCCGCGTCGGATTCGGTGATGGGGCGAATGGCCGATTTCATCAATGAAAGCGTTTGCGATGCCGTCTAACGCGGTGATCCCGCTGTTGCGAAAATCCTTGATTTACCGGTGAACACAATTGGCGCGATAGACGCGGGGCGGTCAGCTCTCGTCCGGCTGCTTGGGCCTAGTCACGGGTATTGATCCGTCGGCGCCGCGCCTATCGAGCAAGGGCCGGAGTTTGACTGCCCCATCACATCGAAAGACGCGCTGGCGCTGTTGGAACGCGTGGATTTCATGGTGAGAACTCCCGGAGTGAAAACGATCGTATGCACGATCATACCCCTATCCGCGAGTTCAGCTACACTGCGCCGAAGCCATATTCTCATCCCACGAATACCATTTCCCATTTCATTTGCGTTTTTCGCCTGATGCCCCGTCACAGCAGCAAAACCACAACGCCGCCGTCGGCGCCCGAAATCCGCCCCGGCCAATCCATCGAGCTGCTGAAGGAACTGCATATCCTCACGCGCGACGGGCGCATGAATCAGGACAGCCGCCGCAAATTGAAACAGGTGTATCACCTGGCGCAGTTTATCGAACCGCTGCTTAACCAGATCACACAAGAACACGGCAGCGTGCAGGTGGCGGATATCGGCGCGGGAAAATCGTACCTGGGCTTCATACTCTACGATTTATTTTTCAAATCGCGTGACGATGCTTCGCACATTGTCGGCATTGAAGCGCGCGGCGAACTGGTGCAAAAATCAGCCGCGCTGGCACAGACGCTGGGCTTCACGCGCATGACGTTTATCGACCTGCCGGTGGCCGGCGCCATTGCATCGGCGCCATCGGTAGATTTGTCCGAAAAATTCGATCTCGTCACCGCGCTGCACGCCTGCGACACCGCCACCGACGACGCGATTCGTTTCGCGTTGCAAAAACGCGCGCGCTTCATCGTGCTGGCGCCGTGCTGTCAGGCAGAAGTCGCGGCGGCGCTGCGTAAAAACAAAGGCGCCGCGCTCGCCGATTCACACACCGGCGCGCTGACCGAAGCGTGGCGGCATCCGCTGCACACGCGCGAATTCGGCAGTCACATCACCAACGTGTTGCGTTGCCTGCAACTCGAGGCGCACGGCTATCAGGTCAATGTCACCGAGCTGGTGGGCTGGGAACACTCGCTGAAGAATGAACTGATTATCGCGAGCTACAAGGATTTGCCGCGCCCGCGTCCGGCGCAACGGCTGCATGATTTGCTCGAACAACTGGGTCTGATGGAACTTCAGGAAAGGTTTGCCGCCTCATGACCACCCCCACCCCCACTCTCGCAGTATTTACCAAGAACCATCTCAATCCCGCCTATGCTGCCGCGCGCCTGGGCACCGATCGCGTGGCCGCACGCATGGGTGCGCGCACCGTGCATTACATACCCGACATCCCGGATCACGCCGGGCAGCAGCAGGCCTTGGTCGAGCAGGCCATCGTTGCGCGCCCCGATGCCTGCCTGTTCGTGGCCACCGATGCCGAGGCGATGATTCCCTCGGTAAAAAAACTCAACGCGGCGGGCATACCGGTGTTTGCGTTTGTGAATCGTTTGCAGGGCGGCGAGTGGGTGAGCTTCGCCGGCTCGGATGATCGCGCGCTGGCGGTGCGCGTCGCCAACCATTTGTTCGCGCATTTAGAACAGCGGGGCCGGGTGCTGGTGCTGGCGGGCACGCACGGATCGATTTCGGGGCGCGACCGGCTAAAAGGTTTTGCCGAAGCCTTTGCCGCCGCACCGAATATCACGCGCGTGGCGGATCTGCACGGCGAGTTTTTGCAGAATGCCGCGGCGCGCGAGATGGCGCAGTTTCTCAAGCGTGGCGTTGCGTTCGACGCGGTGCTGGCCGCCAACGACGCGATGGCGCTGGGCGTAATCGAGGCGATGTCCGCCGCGAAACTGCCGCTGTGCCCGATTGTCGGCGTGAACGCCGTGCCCGCCGCGATTGATGCCATCAAGGCCGGCACGATGCTCGCCACCGCCAGTTTTGACGCCATGAAAATGGCGTGCCTGGCCGCCGAAGCGGCGCTGCGTCACCTGCGCGGCGAACGTGTGCCGCGTGAGATTTTGTTGCCGGTGGAGATTGTGGATCGCGCCAATTGCGCGGCTTGGGATCGGCCGTTCGAGGCGCGTGATTTGCCGGTGTGGGATGCGATTGCCGCCACAAAGTAAGTGAGAGTGAGCGCGGGCTAACTCACTGCGAATGCTTAATTATTTGTTTATAAACAAATATTTACATAATTTACATCTCAAGCCGTAAGCCCGACGCTTTGACCACCCGCGCCCACTTGCTGATCTCCAGCTTGAGATAGTCCGCGAACGCGTCGGCGCTGCTGGCTTCCGGCTCCATGCCCATGCTCAGCAATTTGCCGCGCACATCCGGCAGGCCGAGGATGCGGGTGAATTCCTGATTCAGCTTGAGCACAATCGCGCGCGGCGTGCCCGTTGGTGCTGCCATGCCGTACCAGTTGGTGGCTTCAAAACCAGGCACGCCGGCCTCCGCCACCGTCGGGATCTCGGGCGCGGCGGGCGAGCGCTTGGCGCCGCTGACGCCCAGCGCGCGCACGCGTCCCGCCTGTGCGTGCGGCAGGCCGCCGGGGATGGTCGGCAGGCTGACTTGAATTTGCCCGCCGATCACATCGTTTAACGCCGGCGCCATACCTTTGTACGGCACATGGCCGAAGCGCGTTTCCGTCATCACGCTGAACAGCTCCACCGACAGATGACTGGCGGCGCCGTTGCCCGCCGAGCCGTAGTGCAACTGGCCGGGCCGTGTGCGCGCATAGGCGATGAATTCCTTCACCGATTTCACCGGCAGCGAATTATTGACCACCAGGATGCCGGGGCCGGACGTCAGCGGCGCCACCGGCACAAAGTCGCGCACGGTGTCGTAAGGCAATTTCGCATACAGCGCGGGAGCGGAGGCAAAGCCCGCCGAAATCAGCACCAGCGTATGGCCGTCCGCCGGCGCCTTGGCGGCGAGCTCAGTGCCGATGATGCCGTTCGCACCCGCGCGGTTGTCGATCACCACCGCTTGTCCCCACGTCTCGGTGATCTTGGGCGCGATCAGCCGCGCCTGAATGTCGCGCGGGCCGGCGGCGGGGAAGGGGATGATGAAGCGGATCGGTTTGGCGGGGTAGGATTGCGCCGCGTTGGCGGAAGGGGTCGAAGGCGTCGATGGCATCTGGGCCTGCGCATGCGAAAACAGTCCCAGTGCGGCGAGCATGGCTACCGCGCGCCCGCCATTCGGCAGGCGCCCACGCAACGCCTGTTTAATCACACACTCGCCAATCGCCATAATGAAGTCACCTCTGCCGCGCGCGCGTTGTGCAACGCGTCGCTCGCGTCCGACGCGCGCGGGTGTTTTGGTTTGATATCGGTTTTGCCCAGCACTTTCAATCCCGCCTTGTCGATCCACGCCAGCAGTTCGTCACGCGTGCGCAGGCCCAGATGCTCGGCGATGTCTGACAAAATCAGCCAGCCCTCGCCGCCGGGCGCAAGATGCGCCGCGAGGCCAGCGAGAAAACCGCGCAGCATGCGGCTATCCGCGTCGTACACCGCGTGTTCCAGCGGCGTGGCGGGCCGCGCGGGGATCCACGGCGGATTGCACACGATCAGCGGGGCACGTCCCTCCGGAAATAAATCAGCCTCTACTACCTCGATACGATCCGTAAGCGCCAAGCGCCGCACATTATCGCGCGCACAGGCCAGGGCGCGCGGATCATTCTCGGTGGCGATCACACGCGCCACACCGCGCTTTGCGAGTAACGCGGCCAGCACCCCCGTGCCAGTGCCGATGTCGAAGGCCAGTGGCGGCGGTTCGCGCGTGGCGAAAAGCGCCCCGGCCACCAGTTGCACATACTCGCTGCGCACCGGCGCGAACACGCCGTAGTGCGGGTAAATGCGCGCGCCGAGCACGGACACTTCAACGCCTTTTTTCTGCCACTCAAACGCGCCGATCATGCCCAGCAGTTCGCGCAGCGACGCCACGTACGGTTCGGTTGCCGCGCCGTAAGCCGCTTCACAGGCCTCGGCCACATCCGGCGCGCGCCGCAGTGGTATGCCGTGACCGGCATCGAACGGAATCAACAGCATGCCCAGCGTGCGGGCGCGTTGTGAGCGGGCGAGGCGATAGCGGTTAAAGCCGTCGGATTTTGACGGTTCGGCCACGACTTTGGGTTTGCGTGGCCGGCGCTTCTCGTGATCCACGCGCCGCGCCAGCGCCTGCAAAAAAAGCTTCGCGTTCTGAAAGTCGCCGCGCCACAGCATGGCCGTGCCTTCGCACGCCAGGCGGTAGGCCGTGTCGGCTGTCATGGTGTCGTCGATCAGCACCACGCGCTTCGGCGGCGGCAAACCGGCCTCCGAGCGCCAGCCCACGGCGGCAAGGCCGTCGATCGTGCGCAATGCCGAGAAAGGGTGCGCGATCAGCGCGCCGTTTTCATCCTGCGCTTCGAGTGTGGCGGGTGGTGTGGACAAGGTCGTCCCCTGAATGATCGAGAGGGAAAGCTTATACGCGTTATCCCTTGCGCGGTCGAGGATGGCGTGGGGCCACTAAAAACCACCCCCCGTCATTCCCGCGAAAGCGGGAATCCATAACGCAGTGCCACTTGAGACCACGTATGGATTCCCGCTTTCGCGGGAATGACAGGGAGAAATTTGCGCTCTATGAAGGAACAGAGGGTTGCGTCAAAGAAAGAGGAGACGCCCTCCCCTCCCTAAAACCGCGAACTGTTACGCCACTAGCAAAGGCCGCAATTGCCGCACGTCCTTGATCTTCTCGATGCCCCACACCGCATCGCACAGCTTGCGCGCGCGTGTTTTGCCGGTGATCGGCGCCATCAGGTGAAAACATTTCTCATCCACCTGTGCCCGCGTCATCGGGTTTTGCGCGGTGCCGAGCACGGCTGTGACGTGGATAGTGAGTTCGTGGCCATCCTTGAGTTTTAGCGACAACCGGCATTGGCGCGAGGGCATGGCGGCGGCCATTTCGTCGTCGCCCAGCAGCGTGACTTTGCGGCGCACCGCCAGCACTTTCGGGTTTTTCATGCGCTTTTCGTCGTGCGCCGACTCAAAGGTGACGATGCCGTCGAGCAACATCACCGCGCACATGTGCTGCATGCAGATGTCGGGCATGTGGCGGTTGTCGGTGGTGTTCGCCCCCTGATGCGCAACGCGCACGGTGAGGCTTTCCACCTGATCGGCGGTGACGTTGTTCGCGCGAATCAATTCGAGCAGCCCGTCGAGCGGCGCTTGTATCGGCGAGCCCACCGACCAACGCTTGATGTTGGTGCGCATCACTTCGTAACGACTTCCGAGTTCTTCGATCAGGCGTTCGGGTATCGGCGGTTTGCCGATGCGGCGCTCTTCGTTGTAGGCGTGATAAAAATTGCGCTCGCCGGAGAGCGCGTCTTCCACGCCGGTAAAGCCGTGTGACACCATCGCCGCCGCCGCCGTGCCGTTGCGCGCGGGCATGCCGCCGAAGTCGAAGGCTTTTTCAATATGCTCCTCGTCGCGCATCCAGCACGACACGCCGGACGCCTGCTGCACGGTGTACGACAACAACCAACGGCATTGATCGACATTCAATTTCGCGAGTGAACCCGCCGCCGCCGCCGCGCCGAACATCGGGCCGAAGGTGTGCGTGGAATGCCCCGCCTCGCGAAAATCGTGTGCATGCAGCGACAGCGACAAGCGGCAACCGACGTCGTACCCCAGTGCCACCGCGCGCAGCAGTTGCGTGCCGTTACTGCGCTCGCGCTCGCCCATGGCGAGTGCGGCGGGCACCACGCCGCAACCGGGATGCGTGAGCGAGGGCGCGTGGGAATCGTCGGTTTCATCGGCGTGCGCGAGCATGCCGTTGGCCAGTGCCGCATGTTCGGCGGTGGTGACAAACCGGCTACCGATCACCACCGATTGTTTCGTGCCGCCCAAGGTTTTGATATACGAAATCGCAGCAACCCCCGGCGGCAGACGCGAGCCAGACACCATCGCCGCCAGGGTGTCGAGCAAGTGATGCTTGGTGCGCTCGACGACATTTTTCGGCAGCGGTTTTTTTGTCGCTTGTGCAATGTAGGTTGCCAGCGTTTTCATCACGGGCGAGATATCGGGCGGGGATTTCTTAGTCATTAGGAGCTCCAAAAAAATAGTTTATAAACAAATACTTACCATGCTACTCCGCTCGCGTGCCCGACGCCTTGATGACACGCGCCCACTTGGCAATTTCGCTGCGCAGGAACGCGGCGATCTGTTCCGGTGATCCGCTCATGGGTTCCGCGCCCAGTGCCGCCAGTTTCGCGCGTATCTCCGGCAGCTGCACGATGCGATTAAATTCAGTGTTGAGCCGGTTGATGATCTCGCGCGGCACGCCCGCAGGCGCACCCAGCGTATACCACGTGCCCGCTTCGAACCCCGCGATGCCCGCTTCGGCCATCGACGGCACCGTGGGCGCCGCGCTGCTGCGCTTCAGACTGGTGATGGCGAGCGCGCGCAGCCGCCCGCTTTGCACATGCGGGATCACCGACAGCATATTGGAAAACATCATCGTCACCTGCCCCGCGATCACATCCGTGTTGCCCTGCGGCGTGCCTTTGTAGGGCACATGCAGAATATCCAGCCCGGTCTGCAGCTTGAAGAGCTCCGTGGTGAGATGCGGCGAGCCGCCGGTCCCGGTGGAGGCGTACGTCAATTGCCCCGGTCGCGCCTTGGTGAAGGCAATCAACTCCTGCACCGACTTCACCGGCAGCGACGGATGAATCACCAGCGTAAACGGCACCGAGGCTTTCGGCGCGATCGCATCAAAATCCTTCAGCAAATCAAACGTCGGCTTTTTTTGCAGGTTATGGCTGATGGTGATCGACGCTGGCACGTTGACCAGCGTGTAGCCATCGGGCACGGTGCGCGCGGCCAGTTCCATCGCGATATTGCCCGCGGCGCCGGGACGGTTATCCACCACGAACGGTTGGCCGAACACCTTGGTGAGTTCGGGCGTGATCAGACGCGTCACAATGTCGGAGCCCGCGCCCGGCGGAAAGCCCACGAGAATGCGCACCGCTTTGGCGGGGTAGGTTGCCCCCGGCGTGGCTTGCGTGGACTGGGCGCCGGCGAACGGCGCGCAGCCCATGCAACAACCGCCCAAGAGCAACGCGGTCAGCTCATGACGCCACGTCTCTGATGCACTGCTCATGGAAGGGCCTTTGAATTGAAAAACAAAGGGGAAACGCGATGAAAAACCCGAATGCAAAAAATTCTAGCACGCGCGGCCCTTAACCACGGCGTAGGTTTGCTCTCCGTAAAAATTAGCGGGCACGCCACCTGCATCAGCTAAAATATCGCCCTTGTCAGACACGGAGCAGCAAGCATGCGCAAAGCACGGGCACCATTGGTCGGCGTGGTCATGGGCAGCCAGAGCGATTGGGGCGTGATGCAGCACGCGGTGGCGCAACTCGAGGCGCTGGGTATTGCGCACGAGGCGCGCGTGGTGTCGGCGCATCGCACGCCCGATCTGCTGTATCAATACGCCGAAACAGCGGCGGCGCGCGGGTTGAAATGCATCATCGCGGGCGCGGGCGGTTCGGCGCATCTGCCGGGCATGCTGGCGGCCAAGACTATCGTGCCGGTGCTGGGCGTGCCGGTGCCCACGCGGCAACTGCGCGGGCTGGATTCGCTGCTCTCCATCGTGCAAATGCCCAAGGGCGTGCCGGTCGCCACCTTTGCCGTCGGTGAAGCGGGCGCGGCTAACGCGGGGCTCTTCGCGGCGGCGATGCTCGCGCGCGAGACCCCCGCGTTGGCTAAACGGCTGGACGCGTTTCGCCGCGCGCAGGTGCGCGCGGTGCGCGCGATGAAACTGCCACCGATCAAAAAATGATATTTCCCGATGCCATGCTCGGCATGCTGGGCGGCGGTCAGCTCGGACGCATGTTCACGCTGGCCGCGCACAGCATGGGGTATCGCGTCACCGTGCTCGACCCCGATCCCTTGAGCCCCGCCGGCGCGATGGCGGACGTGCATCTGAAAGCCGCGTATCAGGACAAAGAAGCCCTGCAACAACTCGCCGATACCTGCGCCGCCGTCACCACCGAATTCGAGAACGTGCCCGCCGACAGCCTGCGCTGGCTGGCCGCGCACTGCACCGTGCGCCCGGCGGGTGACAGCGTGGCGATCGCGCAGGATCGCAGCCGCGAAAAAAAGTTTTTGCGCGATAACGGCTTTGGCACCGCCGCATTTGCACTGATCGAAACCGAAGCCGATCTCACGCGCTGCGATGCGGCGCTTTACCCCGGCATTCTGAAGCGCGCGCGTTTCGGCTACGACGGCAAGGGGCAGGCGCGCGTCGCCAACGCGGCACAAGCACGCGCGGCGTTCGTGGCGATGGGCGCGGAATCCTGCGTGCTGGAAGAGTTGGTCACACTGGCATGTGAAGTATCGGTGGTGGTCGCGCGCGGTGCGGGTGGCGCAACGCAATGTTTTCCGGTGGCGGAAAATCAGCACACGCACTCGATACTGGATGTGTGCATCGTGCCGGCGCGTGTCGCGCCTGATCTGGCGCGGCAGGCCGAGCGCGCCGCTGCGGATATTGCCGGGCATCTGAATTACCTCGGCGTACTGGCGGTGGAGTTTTTTGTCACGCCCGATGGCCGGCTGCTGGTCAACGAAATCGCGCCGCGCCCGCACAACAGCGGGCACTACACCATCGATGCCTGCGCCACCTCGCAGTTCGAACAACAGGTGCGCGCGCTGTGCGGCCTGCCGCTCGGCGACACGCGGTTGCTCACCCCGCTGGTGATGGTGAACCTGCTCGGCGAATCGTGGCGCAATGGCGAGCCCGCGTGGGATAAACTCTTTGCCAATCCGCGCGCGAAGCTGCATCTCTACGGCAAACACGAAGCGCGCCCCGGCCGAAAAATGGGCCACTACACCGTGTGCGGCGACAACATTGACGCCACGCTCGGCGAGGCGCTGGCGCTGCGCGCCGTGCTCTGCTCGCACCTTTCACACTAATCACAGCAAACCATGACCACACCCATTCCCATGCTCCAGAGCGATCTCAAAAGCCTGCCGTTTTTGCATCGCGGCAAGGTGCGCGATCTTTACGCCGTGGGCGACGACAAACTGCTGGTGGTGCAGACGGATCGCCTGTCGGCGTTCGACGTGATACTTCCCACCCCGATCCCCGGCAAGGGCGGCGTGCTGACCGAGCTGTCGAATTTCTGGTTTAATAAACTGCGTCACGTGATCCCGAATCATTTGACCGGCATCGCGCCAGAATCGGTGGTGTCGGAAGCCGAACGCGCGCAGGTAGCCGGGCGCTCGATGGTGGTCAAAAAATTAAAACCGCTGATGGTCGAGGCCGTGGTGCGCGGCTATCTCATCGGATCGGGCTGGAGCGATTATCAAAAAACCGGCGCCGTATGCGGCATTGCGTTGCCCGCCGGTTTGCAGCAGGCGCAAAAACTGCCGCAGGTGATATTCACGCCCGCCTCCAAGGCGCCCGCCGGGCAGCACGACGAAAACATCACCTACGCCGAGGTGGAAAAAATCGTGGGTGCGGCACTCGCGGCACGGGTGCGCGAGGTGTCGATCCGCTTGTACTCCGAGGCCGCCGATTATGCCGCCACGTGCGGCGTGATCATCGCCGACACCAAATTCGAGTTCGGCGTCGATGCGCAAAATAACCTGGTGCTGATCGACGAAATCCTCACGCCGGATTCGTCGCGCTTCTGGCCCGCCGCCGAGTACCGCACCGGCATCAGCCCGTCGAGCTTCGACAAACAGATCATCCGCGACTGGCTGGAAACGACGACGTGGAACAAAAAACCGCCCGCGCCCATGCCGCCGCCCGATGTGCTCGTCAAGACTTCCGCCAAATATCATGAAGTGATGCGGTTGCTGGTGAATGGCAATGGTTAGTTCCGTGAGCACGGGGCACCGGCCCAGTCGGCCATGGAGCCGGTAGTCGTTTTCTTTTTGCTGGGGGTGGCCGGCGGCCTGCTGCGCAGCGATCTGAAATTCCCGCCCTCGTTCTACGAGGCGATTTCGATCTACCTGCTGCTGGCCATCGGCTTGAAAGGCGGCGTGGAGCTCGCGCGTCATCCGCTGGCGAGCGTGATTGTGCCGTCGCTGGTGGTGCTGGCGCTGGGCGTGGTGATCCCGGTCGCCGCTTATCCGATACTGCGTTACGTCGGCGGATTGAAGCGCGCGGATGCAGCATCCATCGCCGCGCACTACGGCTCGGTGAGCGTGGTTACCTTCGCGGTGGCGAGCGCGTTTCTGGTGCGGCAAAACGTCTCGCACGAAGGACTGCTCACGGTGTTTCTGGTGCTGCTGGAAGCGCCCGCCATACTGATCGGCGTGATGCTGGCGCGCGGCACCGGAACATCGTTTGGCCCCCTGGTGCGCGAAGTGGTGTTGGGCAAAAGCGTGTTTCTGCTGCTCGGCGGCCTGGTGGTTGGCTGGGTCATCGGGCCGGAAGGCATTGCGCCGCTGGGCCCCTTGTTTATTGATCTTTTCAAGGGCGTGCTCGCGCTGTTCCTGCTGGAAATGGGTTTGGTGGCGGCACGGCAAAGCGCCGCGCTGCGGCGATTCGGCCCCTTTCTGCTGGTGTTTGCGATCGTGATGCCGCTGCTGTCGGCGGCGCTGGGGCTGGCCGCCGGATATCTGCTGGGGCTGTCGACCGGCGGCCTCACCCTGCTGGCTACACTCGCGGCCAGCGCGTCGTATATTGCCGCGCCCGCCGCGATGCGCATTGCGGTGCCGGACGCCAACCCGGCGCTGTCGCTGGGCGCGTCACTGGGCATCACCTTTCCCTTTAACCTTATCGTCGGAATACCGCTTTATTATCGGGCGGCCATCTGGGTCAACGGAGGCTGATATGACCACACGGCGCAAACTGCTGACCATTGTGTGCGAGAGCGATCTCGAAAAAAAACTCGGCGATGAGGTGATGGCCTTCGGCGCGCACGGCTACACCGTCACCGAGGCGCGCGGCCGCGGCGCCGGCGGCGAACGCGATGCCGCGTGGAGCCCCTCCGGCAACATCCGCATGGAGGTGATCTGCGAAGCCGCAGTGGCGGAAAACATCGCCGAACATCTGCACAAAACCTATTTTGAACATTACGCGCTGGTGCTGTATATGTCCGACGTGGACGTGCTGCGCGGCGAGAAGTTTTAAAATACGGCCACCGGAAAACAAAAAACCATCATGAAGCTCGACACCAGCAACTCGCCCATCACCGCCGGCATCCTGCCGTATCAGGATATCGCGCGGCTGGTGAGCAGCGGGCAGATCAGCGCCGCGGCCAAGGTGGACGACGCGCAGATACAGCCCGCGAGCCTGGACCTGCGTCTCGGCGCGACCGCGTGGCGCGTGCGCGCGAGTTTTTTGCCGGGGAAAGATACCCCCGTCAGTGCCAAGATCGAGCGCATGATGATGCACAAAATCGATCTCACGCAGCCCACGGTGTTTGAAAAAGGCTGCGTCTACATCGCCGAGCTGATGGAAACGCTGCGGCTGCCGGCGGATATTTCCGGCAAGTCCAATCCGAAAAGCTCCACCGGACGGCTGGATATTTTTACACGGCTCATCGCCGACGGCGGCGTCGAGTTTGAAAGCGTGCCCGAGGGCTATCAAGGCAAGCTCTACATTGAAATCGTGCCGCGCACCTACAGCGTGCTGGCGCAACAGGGCGCGCGGCTGAATCAAATGCGCTTCGTGCGCGGCACACCGCCGTCCAATCAAAAGCTCGATCAACTGCCATCCGCCGACTCGATGGTCTACACCGGCAACGATGCGCCGATGGCCGCGATGATCAGCGATGGGCTGTGGATCAGCGTTGATCTGGAGGCGGATGCAGGCAACGGCGGGGGCGGCATCGTAGGCTATCGCGCCAAGCAACATGCGCCGCTGATCGATCTGACCCGCATCAACTATTACGACCCGATGGAATTCTGGGAGCCGTTGAAAAGCGAGGCGCATCGCAGTCTGGTGCTGAACCCCGGCGATTTTTATATTCTGATGTCGCGCGAGCGCATTCGCATCCCACCAGAGTTCGCCGCCTCGATGGTGCCGTACGATCCGTCGGTGGGCGAGTTTCGTATCCACTACGCCGGGTTTTTCGATCCCGGTTTCGGCTACGGCAACAACGACGTCAACGGCGCCCGCGCGGTGCTCGAAGTGCGTTCACACGAAGTGCCGTTTTTGATCGAACACGGGCAGGGCGTCGGGCGCTTGATCTACGAACGCCTGCTCGACAAACCGCAGCGGCTGTACGGAGTCAACATCGGCTCGAATTATCAGGCGCAGGGGTTAAAGCTCTCCAAGCAGTTCAAGCCACCGGTGGCTGTGTGAACAGCTTGCCCACCCCAGTCACCGTCATACCGGCGAAAGCCGGTATCCAGATCGTAGCCCGATCCGAAGGATCTATATTCAAGATGCTTCGCATAAAAGTACGCACTGGATTCTGGCGTTCGCCAGAATGACGGGTTATGGTGCATGACGTCACCACCACCGACATCACCCAAGCCGCAGCCACCCTGCGCGCGGGCAACCTCGTCGCCTTCCCCACCGAAACCGTCTACGGTCTCGGCGCCGACGCGTCCAACCCCGAAGCGATCAAAAAAGTCTTCGCCGCCAAGGGCCGCCCGCACGACCACCCACTGATCGTCCACATCGCCGGCGCGGCGCAACTCAACGACTGGGCGCGTGACATCCCGCCCGCCGCGCACACATTGGCCCAAACATTCTGGCCTGGCCCGCTGACGCTGATCCTCAAGCGCGCAGCACACGTGAGCGATCTCATCACCGGCGGGCAAGACACCGTGGCGCTGCGCGTGCCCGCGCACCCGGCGGCGCAAGCGCTGCTGCAAACCTTCGGTGGCGGCGTGGTCGGCCCCTCCGCCAATCGCTTCGGCCACGTATCCGCCACCACCGCCGAACACGTGCGGCAGGAGTTTGGTGAAACGCTGGATTGCATACTCGACGGCGGCGCGTGCGACGTGGGCATTGAATCCACCATCGTTGATCTGTCGGGTGACAAACCCGCGCTGTTGCGGCCCGGCATCATCACCGCAGCACAGATCGAAACCGCGCTCAACGCACCGCTGGCAGCGCCAGGCGTGACCTCGCCACGCGCCCCCGGCACCCTCGAAAAACACTACGCGCCGCGCACGCCGGTGATGCTGGTCGAAGCCGATCTCATAGACGAACTCGCGCGCAGCTTCGTGCGGCAAGGCAAACGCGTGGCAGTACTCGCGCGCAACGCACGCCAGCCGCTGATCGACAAACTCGTGTGGATCGCCGCGCCCGATGCGTTGGCGCGCTACGCGCATGACCTATACGCCAACCTGCGCCAACTCGACGCCGCCGGCTGTGATGTGATGCTGGTGGAAGAGCCGCCGCTGGCTATCGAATGGGTCGCGGTGCGGGATCGGTTGGGGCGCGCGGCGGCGGGCGCGGGGGCAGAAGAAGCCGACTGAGTGCGTAGCCCGGAAGGAGCGCAGCGCATTCCGGGAAAACAAACGTACGTGACAAGTGTACTTACCACCGTTTATGAAGGTGCGTCCAAACATCAAACTCTGTATGCTTTCAGGGGGCGAGTGGTTTCCCTGCAAGGGCGAGCGTTTTGAGAGTGGCAATAATCCCGGAATACGCTGCGCT
>CAMDDY010000002.1 GCA_945893125.1 Bordetella parapertussis | reverse complement strand
GTACGCTCGGTGGCCATCGGCAGCCCCAAGCGTTTTGCGGCGATACCCGACGTGCCCACCTTCGACGAGCAGGGTCTCAAGGGTTACGAAGCCTCCACCTGGTTCGGCTTCATGGCGCCCGCCAAAACCCCGCGTGACATCATCGTGAAGCTCAACAGCGAAACCGGCAAAGTGCTTGCCAGCAAGGAAATTCGTGATCGCTATCAGGTCGAGGGCCTGGAGCCGCAAGGCGGCACGCCGGAAGCGTTTGCGAAATTTATCGGCTCGGAGATTGCGCTTTACACCCGGGTGGTTCAGGCGGCGAATTTGCCCAAGCTATAACCCACGCGCGAGCAAAAGATTGTCACAATAATCCAGGGAGCCATCATGCGTATTCATAACCTGTACACCGATGCCAACGGTGAATCGCACTTTCGCGACATCGAAGTCGAATGGGCCGAAGAGCGGCGGGGCAGCCGGCTCTCGAAACGTTTACCCGCGAACGGCATCATCTTCCGCGAGACCAAGGCCGAGAACACGGTCGATTGGCACACGGCGCCGCGCCGCCAATACATCGTGAATCTCGAATCCGGCGTCAAGATCACCGCCAGCGACGGCGAAAGCCGGATCATCGGTACCGGTGAAGTGCTTCTGGTGGAGGACACCGCCGGCAAGGGGCATGTGTCGCAGGGGCTGGGCGAGTTGCGGCGCAGTCTTTTTATTCCCATCGACTAGAACGCGTTTCACAAACGAGTTCAGGCTGCTAACCGATATGTTTTTCGAAAACATCGATTTCTCCGCGCTCGAATTGCCGTCCGCCGCGCTGAAGCTGCGCGACGAAGTGCGCGCGTTTTTGCGCGAGGAAATCGCTGCGGGCAGTTTTGTGCCGCATCTGGGCCACACCGAATTCGATATCGACTTCACCCAAAAAGTTGCCGCGCGCGGCTGGATCGGGCTGACGTGGCCCAAACAGTACGGCGGGCAGGAGCGCTCGTATCTCGAACGTTTTGTGATGACGGAAGAAATGCTCGCGGTCGCGGCGCCGTGCGCGGCGCACTGGTTTGGCGACCGGCAGACGGGGCCGAGCTTGCTGCGTTACGGCAGCGAGTTTCTCAAGCAAAAATATTTGCCCGCGATCACGCGCGGCGAAATGGCGTTTGCGCTGGGCATGAGCGAGCCGGGTTCGGGCTCTGATCTGGCGTCGGTGCGTACCCGCGCGGAAAAGGTCGAGGGCGGCTGGCGCGTTACCGGGCAAAAAGTGTGGACCAGCTGGGCGCACAAGGCGGATGCGTTTTTTGTGTTGTGCCGCACCGCGCCGCTGACCGATGATCGCCATGCGGGATTGTCGCAACTGATTGTTGAACTCAAAACCTCGCCGGGGGTAACGGTGCGCTCGATTCGGTTCATGAGCGGCGATCACCATTTCAACGAAGTGTTTCTCGACAACGTGTTCGTACCCGACACGCACGTGGTGGGCGAGGCCGGTCAGGGCTGGAAGCAGATTACCTCCGAGCTGGCGCTGGAGCGCAGCGGGCCGGAGCGGTTTATGACGACGTTTCCACTGCTGGTGGAACTCATTCGACGACTTGGCAAGCGCGATGATACGCGCGCGCACGAGATCGTGGGCCGCCTCACCGCGCGGTTGTGGACGCTGCGCCGCATGTCGTTGGCGATTGCGCTGGCGCTGGATCCGTCATCGGGCAGCACGGTGGATCTTGCCACCGAGGCCGCGCTGGTAAAAGACATGGGCACGTTTTACGAGCGTGAGATTATCGACGCCGCGCGTTTGCTGGTGGCGGTGGAGCCGACGCTGGATGCAACGGATACGTTTGAACGTTATCTCGCCGAGAGCATTGTCAGCGCGCCGGTGGCGACCATCCGCGGCGGCACCACGCAGGTGTTACGCACGTTGATTGCGCGGCGCTTGCTGGGGGCGTTGAAATGAAAATCGACCAGTTCACGGCAAAGGCGCAAAGACGCAAAGGAAACGCAAAGAAAACCTTTGACCTGGATTTTCTTTGCGGCGGTTCTTTGCGTCTTTGCGCCTTTGCGGCGGGGGTACGGCAGTGACCGATACCAGCGAAACCCGCCGCATGCTTACCGACGCGGCAACGCGTTTGTTTGCCGATCACGTCACACCAAAAATGCTCGCCGCCGCCAAGCACGATGGCTGGTCGGCGGCGTTGTGGGCTGAACTTGAAAAAGCCGAGTTGCCTTTGGTGGGTGTGCCGGATGAGGCCGGTGGCGCGGGTGGTTCACTGTCGGATGTGGCGGCGGTGCTGCGCATCGCTGCACGGCACGCGGCGCCGGCGCCGCTCGCTGAAACCGCGCTCGCGGGTTGGCTGCTGGCGGGTGCCGGCTTGCAAGTGCCGCACGGGCCGCTGACTATCGGCCCGGTGCTCGATGAAAAACTCACCGCAACCAAAGATGGTGCGGCGTGGCGTGTCTCCGGTGAATTAAAGCGCGTGCCGTATGCGCGCATTGCAGAACAACTGGTGCTGCTGGCGAATACGCAAAACGGTTTGATGGTAATCGCGGTGAATCCCGCGGATTGCCGCATCACGCCCGGACGCAATTTGGCGAGCGAGCCGCGTGACGGCGTGACGCTCGACAACGTGACCGCACTCACCGCCGCTCCCGTCGGAACGGGCATCATGCGCGCGAGCCTGCACGCCCGCGGCGCGCTGCTGCGCGCGGTGCAGATTGGCGGTGCGTTGGAACATGCGCTTGATCTGGCGTGCGAGTACGCCCGACAGCGCACGCAGTTTGGCCGCAAAATCGCGCAGTTTCAGGCGATACAACAGGAACTCGCGCGCTGTGGCGGCGAAGTCGCGGCGGCGGTGGCGGCTTCACTTTCCGCGGCGGGCGTGGTGGAACGGCTGGCGCATAACCACAGTGCCGGGGCCGCGCAACAAGCCTTGCTGGCGGTGGCCGCCGCAAAAATCCGCACCGCAGATGCGGCGCGCGAGGCGGTGGCGATCACGCATCAGGTGCATGGCGCGATTGGCGTCACCGACGAATACGCGCTGCATCATGTGACCTTGCGCGCCTTGGCGTGGCGCGAGGAGTTTGGTAGCGAGGTGTACTGGTCAATGGCGTTGGGGCGTGCGATGCTTGCAGGCAACGCAGATGCTTATTGGCAGACGTTGAGTTCGGCGTGGGATGGGTGAAACCCATCACAAACACCGGTGCGCCACCTAGCGCTGTGATGGGTTTCACCCATCCTACGGCTGCTCGCCAGGAGGCATATATGTTTAAAAACAAATACTTACAGATATTTCTGCTATTGAGTCTTTGGCAAGGGTCACTAGCAGTTGCCCAATCCTGGGCACCCAGCAAAAACGTCGAGATCATCGTCAGTTCGGTGCCCGGCGGCAGCAACGACAACACCGGCCGCCAAATCGAAAAAGCATTAAATGACATGAAGCTGGTGCCGACATCGACTTCGATCGCCGGCAAGCCCGGCGGTGGCGGCGGTATCGCGATGGCGTACACCAGTCTACATCCGGGCGACGGGCATTATGTGATGGTGGCCACCTCCAACATCAACAGTAATCACATCCTCGGCACGAGTAAATTCTCGTACCATGACTTCACGCCGATTGCGACGCTGGTCAACGATTACGTGGTGTTTGCGGTGAGGACGGATGCGCCGCTAAAGACCGCCAAAGACCTGATGACGCAGTTAAAGACGAAGCCGCAAGCGATTGCGACGGGATTCGCCAATACCTTCGGCGGCAGCCGCCACATCGCGGCGGGCCTGTTGATCAAGGCGCTCGGCGGCAACGCGCGCGAACTCAAAACCGTGGTGTTCAAAGGTTCGGCCGAGGCGATACCGGCACTGCTCGGCGGGCATCTCGAAATGGTCATCATCGGCGCGGGAAACGCGGTCGCGCACGTGCAAAGCGGGCGCATGCGCGTGCTCGCGGCCACCTCGCCCAACCGGCTCGGCGGCCCGTTATCGTCGGTGCCGACCTGGCGCGAACTCGGCGTGGATGTGGTGTCGGGCAGTTGGCGCGGCATCATGGGGCCGAAGGATATGCCCGCGGCGCAGATCGCGTTCTGGGAAAACGCGATGCAACGCGTGTCGCAAAACGCCGGCTGGAAAGCCGATATGGAAAAAAATTACTGGTCGGAAGACTTCGCCGTCGGCGCGCCGCTCAAAAAGGCGCTGGAAAAGGATTACGCGGACATCCGGAAAGTGTTGGTGGATCTCGGGCTGGCGAAATAGAGGAATTAATTATGCTTAAAAACAAGTGCGTACAATCAACCATCCTTGCGGTGCTGGCGTGCGGCACAGCTTGCGCGCAAAGCTGGACGCCCAGCAAAAACGTCGAGATCGTGGTCACCTCCGCCCCCGGCGGCAGCAACGACAAAACCGGCCGCTCGGTGGAAAAGCTGCTCAACGAATTAAAACTCGTGCCCGCCTCGCTCACTGTGGTCAACAAACCCGGTGGCGGCGGCAACATCGCGTTCAACTACGTGAACGGGCACGCGGGTGATGCGCATTACCTGATGGTCGGCACCACCGCGATGCTGTTCAATCACATCCTCGGCGCGAGCAAGATGAACCACAGCGACTTCACGCCGATTGCGTCGCTGTTTAACGACTACGTGGTGTTCGCGGTGCATCCGAATGCGCCGTTCAAGGCCGGCAAGGATCTGATCGAGCGTCTGAAAAAAGACCCGCAGTCCATTGCGCTCGGTTTTGCCACCGCGCTCGGCAGCCACAACCACATCGCGGCGGGCCTGCTGATGAAGGCCGTCGGCGGCAACGCGCGCGAATTGAAGCCGGTCGCGTTCAAAGGTTCCGCCGAGGCGGTGACGGCGTTGATGGGCGCACACATTGATCTGGTGACCACCGCCGCAGGCAATGTCAGCGGGCACGTGCAAAGCGGCAAGCTGCGCGTGGTCGGCGTGTCGGCGGACAAGCGCCTGCCCGGCACGCTCGCCCATGTGCCGACCTGGAAAGAGCAGGGCGTCAATCTCGTCTACGGCGGCTGGCGCTCGATTGTCGGGCCGAAGGGACTCACCGCCGCGCAGGTGGCGTTCTGGGAAAACGCACTGCGCAGGGCCTCACAAAGCGCGGAATGGAAAACCGAACTCGAACGCAACTACTGGTCGGATGATTTTGTCACCAGCGCGCAGTTCCGCAAGGATTTGGAGAAGGACTACAACGATATGAAAGTGGTGCTGGTGGATTTGGGGTTGGCGCGATGAAAACCATCCTCATCACCGGCGCCGCCGGCCGCATCGGCACCTTTCTGCGTCCGGAACTGGCGGGCAAATACAAACTGCGCCTCTCTGACATCAAGCCTGTCAAAAACTTGAAGCCAGGCGAGACGTTCATGCGCGCCGACATCTCGAACCTGAAAGATGCGCTGCGCATCACCAAGGGCGTGGATGCGGTGGTGCATTTCGGCGGGCAATCGGGCGAGCATGATTGGGAGCACATCCTCCAGGCCAACATCATTGGTTTTCACAACACGCTGGAGGCGGCGCGACGCAACGGCGTGAAGCGCTTTCTGGTCGCAACGTCCAATCACGCGGTGGGGTTTTATCCGGTGACGCAAACCATTGATCATCGCGTGTATCCCAAGCCCGATAGTCGCTATGGTGTGTCGAAGGTGTTTAACGAAGCGCTATCAAGCTTGTACGCCGACCGCTACGGCATGGAAATGTTTTGCATGCGCATCGGCAACGTCAACACCGCCCCCATCGACCGTCGGCGCCTGGCGATCTGGATCAGTGCGCGCGACATGGCGCAGTTGGTCACACTCGGGTTGGAGCGGCCCAAGCTGCACTTTGAAATCGTCTACGGCATTTCAGATAACGCGCGCGCATGGTTCGATAACGTCAACGCTTATCGCATGGGTTACCAGCCGCGTGATCGCAGCGAAACGTACGCGGCGGAGATACTGCAACGCGAAGGCCTGCCGGGTAACACGCCTGCGGATATTTTCCAGGGCGGCGGCCACTGCATGTCCGAAGGCGGCACGCGCAGCCGGTTGGCGGGGGAGCCTGTTGCGGCAACCCCGCGGAAGTCAGTGAAGCGGGCGGCAGTGAAAAAAACGGCTGCAAAGAAAAAACGCACCGCCGTGCGCAAAAAACCCGCGCCGCGCCGCTAAGACGGCATGGAGGCCAGTTGGCTATGGATACCGTTTTCGGTATTCGCAGCACTCATGCAGTCCGTGCGCACCGCCGCACAGAAGCAACTCAACCAGCGCATGTCCACCATGGGCACGACCTACGTGCGCTCGTTATTCGGCCTGCCCGTGCTGCTGGTGTTTCTGGCCGCGGCCACGCTCTACACCGGGCTGGGCGCGCCGGCATTCAAGCCGGCGTTTGTGCTGCATACGGCGGGCGGCGCGTTGACACAGGTGCTGGCGACCGCGCTGCTGATCCGGATGTTTCAGCTCAAAAATTTCGCGGTCGGCACCATGCTCACCAAGACCGATCTGATACTGACCGCGCTGATCGGCACGCTGCTGTTCTCGGAATTCGTCACGCCGCTGGGCTGGGTGGCGATACTGGTGGTGATGGGCGGCGTGATTTTGATGCTGCTGGGCAAACTGGGCGGGACAGTGTTCGCAACACGCGGCGAGGCGCTCTCGCATCTGCTGCTGGGGCGGCCATCCCAAATCGCTTTTGCGTGCGCACTGCTGTTTTCGTTTTCCTATTTGTTTTTGCGCGCGGCCACGCTGGAACTCGGCGAGCAACATCATTTCCTGTGGCGCTCGGCGTGGACGGTGGTGCTTGCCACCGCCATGCAAACCGTTTGCCTTGGCCTGTGGCTTGCCCACAAGGAACCCGCGGTGTTCCGGCAGATGTGGCCGGCGCGCGGCATCGCCAGTTTCATTGGGCTGACCAGCGCGCTCGGCTCCATCGGCTGGTATTCCGCGTTTGCCTTGCAGAATGCGTCGTATGTGCGCGCCGTCGGTCAGATCGAAACGGTGTTCACGCTAACGATCTCGTGGCTTTATTTTCGCGAGAAAATCACCGCGCTGGAGTTGCTGGGCATCGCGCTCACCGTCGTAGGTGTGCTGATGTTCCGGCTGGTTTAATCAGCTACTTTACCGGCGGGCGCTACGCCGCCTTGACTGGCGTTCGCTTCGGCGGCGGCACGCCGATCACGGCGATGCGGATGGCCTCGCCGCTGTTGTTGAGCAACTGATGCTCGATCACATCCGGCGGCATGTAAATGGTATCGCCGGGGCCGACCTGCTGCGCCTGGATGCCGCCTGATGCGGTCTTCCATTGCAGCACGCCCGTGCCGCCCAGCACAAAATAGATTTCCTCGAAATCCGCCGGGTATTCGACCTTCACGCCGTCGTGCACGTATTGATCGTGTTTGTGCCAACTGTGCGGACTATGCCCGGGCGCGATTTCGTCGATGTTGAAATAAAACTTCGGCGTGGCGACGATGCGTTTGACGTGTCCGGCCTCTGCGGGCAGGCCGCGCAGATTTTGCGATTTTACGTCGTCAAGTTTGATGAATTTAAGTTCTGACATTACTTACTCCTTTGATGGATCGCACGATCAACGCTGATGGGCGCTCCTGATGGAGCCGATGCTGAAAAAACGAGGCTATCACAATCGCTGCCGCTGGCGTAGGACGCAATAACGCAAGAGCCGTGCGCCGGCGGGATCGAAAAATTCGAGTTTGACCATGATACGGCTTGTCTACTTTTGCATTGCGGCGCGTCTGAAATACTGTTCCCACTTCGTATATTCCGCGAGAAATATCGTGTTGAATTCCGCAGGTGTGTTGGGCGGCACCGGCTCGGCGCCGTCCGCGGCCAGTTTCGCGGCCATCTCCGGCACGCGCATAATGCGATTGATCTCCGTATTGAGTGCCAGCACCACGGCCTGCGGCGTTCCCGCCGGGGCAAACACACTGTGTGAATTGCTCGCCTCAAAGCCCGGCACGCCCGATTCGGAAATCGTCGGCACCTCGGGCCAGGCCTGCGAGCGTTTTGCGCTCGACACGCCGAGCGGGCGCAAGCGTCCCGCCTTCACGTGATACGACACCGTCAGCGCACTGCCGAGCATGGAATGAACCTGACCGCCGATCATATCGACCAGGCCGACTGAAACGCCCTTGTACGGAATATGCTGGATGTTGATGCCCGCCATGGATTTGAATAACTCCATGCCGACGAAGGATATCGATGCCGTTCCCGATGACGCGTAGTTGAGCGTGTTGGGGTTGGCCTTGGCGTAAGCAATGAATTCCTTGACGGTTTTCGCCGGCACCGACGGGATCACAATCAGCAAATACGGTTGCACGGTCATCTGCACGACGGGGGTGTACGCCTTGCGCGTATCGAACGACACGTGCTTCTGCAGCGAAGCGGTGACCACGTTGTTGACCGCGCCGGTGTAGAGGGTGTAGCCATCGGGCGCGGCCTGCGCCACCAAATCAAAGGCGATGGCGCCCGAAGCGCCAGGGCGGTTATCAATGACGACCGACTTGCCCCAGCGCTCGGTGAGCTTTTGTCCGACCGCGCGCGCGACGATATCAGTGCCGCCGCCGGGCGCAATGCCGAGGATGATGCGGATGGGCCGTGCAGGATAGTTGTCGGCGCGTGGCGCGGTGGACTGCGCCAGCGCCGTACTCGCGACCAAGCCGAGTGCGGCGAATACAGCGCGACTTGGTAACCATGGCAACCACGGCAGCCATTGCAAAGGGTGAGGGTTCATCCCGTTCATGCTATGTGACGCGGGCGAGCCGGTCAAATCGCGACTCGCACGCCCCGCATGATTGGCGCTGGCGCGTCAAACAGGTATTCTTCGCGCTCCCGCCGTGACTTCATTTTGCCAAGGAATTTTCATGACTGCTGCCGTAGCTCCCGTAGTACTCGCCGAACGTCCCGCCGAAGGCGTGGGCCTGGTGCGCATCAATCGCCCCGACGCGCGCAACGCGCTGAACCTTGAAGTGCGCAAGCTGCTTGCCAAACATCTGACCGAGATGGGCGATGATCCGTCGATTCGCTGCATCGTGTTGACCGGCAACGACAAAGCGTTTGCCGCCGGCGCGGATATCAAAGAAATGGCGAACGCGGGCACGATTGAAATGTTGCTGCGCGGCACGCACAAATTGTGGCGCACGATTTCGGCATGCCCGAAACCGGTGATCGCGGCAGTGAGCGGATTCGCGCTCGGCGGCGGCTGCGAGCTGGCGATGACCTGCGACATCATCATCGCGGGCGAGGGCGCGCGCTTCGGCCAGCCTGAAGTCAAAATCGGCATCATCCCCGGCGGCGGTGGCACGCAGCGCCTGCCACGCGCGGTGGGTAAATATAAAGCGATGCGTTATCTGCTGACGGGGGATTTGATCAGCGCGAAAGAAGCCTCCGAGATGGGGCTGGTGAGCGAAATCGTGCCGGATGCCGAGGTGGAAAAACACGCCATCGCGATGGCGCAACAAATCGCCGAACTGCCGCCGCTCGCCATCGAACAAGTGAAAGAATGCGTGCTGCGCGGACTCGATGGCGCGCTCGACACCGGCCTCGTACTCGAAACCAAGGCGATACAAATGCTGTTTGCGTCGCAGGATCAAAAAGAAGGCATGGCGGCGTTTATCGAGAAACGCAAACCGAAATTTCAGGGCAAGTGAGTCGCGGAAATCCCAAACCGTCATACTGGCGAAAGCCAGTATCCAGTGCGTTCTAAACACGCAGCGCGTGCATTTTTCATCCTTCGGATCGGACACGAACTGGATTCCGGCTTCCGCCGGAATGACGGGTGAGAAAGAGCTCTTCTGATGTTCTTGTTTTTCCAACACAACCCGTTATGACCGTTCCCGAATCCCGCGCCCGCACCCTCGCCATCATCGCCTTACTCGCCGGCGCGACCTGCATCGGCACCTCGGCGCTGTTCGTCAAGGTGAGCGAAGCGGGGCCGGTGTCCACCGCGTTCTGGCGCGTGTTTCTGGCGCTGCCGTTTTTGTGCGCGTGGGCGTGGATGGATCAACGTGGGGCAACTGCGGCGCCAGGCAATACGCGCGGATTATTGTTCGCAGCGGGTTTCTTTTTCGCCGGCGATCTGGCGGTGTGGCACTGGTCGATCGTGCTGACCTCGGTGGCCAATGCGGTGGTGCTGGCGAATCTGGCGCCGATATTTGTCACGCTGGTGGCGTGGCTGCTGTGGCGCAAAAAACCGGCGGCGATGTTTCTTGCCGGCCTTGCGGCCGCGCTGACCGGTGTGATGCTGATGGTGGGCGGCGACTTTTCGCACACCAGTGGCCGCGCATTGCTGGGCGACGCGTTGGGCGTGGTGACGGCGATGTTCTATGCAGCCTATCAACTTACCGTCACACGGTTGCGCGGCACGGTGAGCACGGCGCGCATCATGGCGATGAGCAGTGTAGTGACGGCGGCGTTTTTATTGCCGATTGCGTGGTTGTCGGGAGAGGTGTTTTTCCCGGTAACGGAAATGGGTTGGCTAAAAGTATTCGGCCTCGCGCTGATCTCGCAGGTCGCCGGGCAGAGTTTGATCGCCTACGCGATGGCGCACTTGCCCGCCACGCTGTCGTCGGTGGGGCTGTTGTTGCAGCCCGTGATGGCCAGCCTGTTTGCGTGGATACTATTGGGCGAGACACTCGGCGCGGTGGCGATCGTGGGCGCGGCGCTGGTGCTTATCGGCATCCGCATCGCTACGCTGAGTGAAAGCCGGCCATAAATAATTGTTTAAAAACATACGGTTACGATAACACGATGCTGCAACACGAAGCGCTTGACGGCATAAACGTCAAAAGTTATTCGACACAGATTTACGCAGATGAACGCAGATGGATGCCCGTGCGTGGATACAGATTGCCATAGGCCAAGGTGTTATGGGTTCCCGTCTGCACGGGAATGACGGGTTGGTTATTAATCTGCGTCAATCTGCGTAAATCTGTGGCAAAAAGGTTTTTGATTTTCGTTTCTACACCAGAGGCAATCATGAAAATAACCAAAGTCCGCGCCATCCCCATGTCCGACCCGGTGCCGCCCGAGCGCCGTCATCGCACCGACCTCGGCACCAAAATGAAAAGTGACGCCACGCTGATATTGGTGGAAACCGACAACGGCTTGACCGGCATGGGCGCGGCACTCGGCACACCGCCGGTCATAGCCGCCATCGTCGAACACGAACTCGCGCCGGAACTCATCGGTGAAGACCCGATGTTCTCCGAGCGCATTTTCGAAAAAATGTATAACGGTTCGCGCGCCAAACCGGCACTGGATCGCGGCGTGCCGCAAGCCGAAACCAGCCGCCGCAGCGGCATGGTGATGGAGGCGATCTCCGGCGTGGACATCGCGATCTGGGATGTGAAGGCCAAGGCGCTGGGCATCCCGGTGTATCAGGCGCTGGGCGCGGTACGCGATAAAGTGCGCGGCTACGCCAGCGGCGGCTGGGCGCCGGGCAATGAAGCCGAAGCGGAACTCGGCGGCTACGCAGCCAAGGGATTCACTGCCGCAAAAATGCGCGTGGTGGGCCGTGATGGATTTTCGATTGAAAACTGCGTGCGCCGCGTCGAAGCCGCGCGGCGCGGCGTCGGCCCCAATGTCGAGTTGATGGTGGACGCCCACGCCTCGCTCGAAACGCCGGTGGCGATACGCCTCGCCAAGGCGCTGGAGCCTTACAACATCGCATGGTTCGAAGAGCCGGTGTCGCCCGACAATCACGCGGGCATGGCCGAGGTGCGCGCCGCTACGCGCATCCCCATCGCGTCCGGCGAGCGCGAGTTTTCGCGCTACGGTTTTCGCAGCATGATCGAACACAAATCCATTGACATCGCGCAGCCGGATGTCGCGCGTGCCGGTGGCCTGACCGAAATTCGCCGTATCGCCGCGCTCACCGCCGCGCATGACCTGCGTCTCGCGCCGCACGCGTGGGGCGCCGGCGTGTTGTTCGCGGCGAGCATCCATGTCGCGATGTCGGCGGCCAACTGTCACATCCTCGAAGTCAGCCAAGGTTATATGCCGATGATGAACGAGCTGTTTAACGAGCCGTACGACATCCGCGACGGCTATGTGCATGCGCCGGATCGGCCGGGGCTGGGCTTCACGCTGCGCAAAGACGCGCTGGAACGGTTTAAATATGTGGATGGGCCGGAGTTTGCGTTTTAGCACCGCACGTTACGCAGCACGTTTGATGTTAAATTTCCTCATTCCCACCCAAAACTGGAGAACGCCATGATCGAACTGCACTCAACCCCCACCCCCAACGGCCAGAAGGTCATGATCATGTTGGAGGAGTTGGGCCTCGAATGGAAACACATCGACGTCAATATCCGCCTCGGCGATCAGTTCACGCCGGCGTATCTGAAACTCTCGCCGAACAACCGCATCCCCGCGATAGTCGATACCGACGGCCCCGGCGGCGGGCGTTACACCATGATGGAGTCGGGTGCGATTCTGTTTTATCTGGCCGAAAAAACCGGCCAATTTTTGCCGAAGGACGCGCGCAAGCGTTACGACGTGATGCAGTGGCTGATTTTTCAGATGGCGCATGTCGGCCCGATGTTCGGCCAGGCCAATCACTTCAACAATTACGCCAAGGAACGCCTGCCGTACCCCACCGAGCGTTACAACAACGAATCGATTCGTTTGTATCGTGTGCTCGACAACCGTCTGCGCGACAGCGCGTGGATCGGCTGCGACGAATACACCATCGCCGACATGGCGGTGTATCCGTGGACCAAGATGCACAAGGATCGCGGCATCGACAAGGCGGGCTATCCGAATTTCATGCGTTGGTACGAAGCGATGCAGGCGCGGCCCGCGGTGCAGCGTAATGACAAGATGGCGCCCGAAATTCGCGAGCGCATGAACCAGGCCACCGAGGGCAAAGAGACCATCAGTCTATACGACACCAAGGACAACGCCGCGCGGCTGGCGGGCGCGACCAAGAACTGAGAGACTAACTACCGGGAGACGGGCATGCATATCGACGGCGGCTGTCATTGCGGCAATATCACCTACGAAGCGGAGATCGACCCGGACGCGGTGAGCATTTGTCACTGCGCCGATTGCCAGGCGCTCACCGGCACGGCGTATCGCGTGAATGTGCGCGTGCGCAAGCAGGATTTGAAGCTGCGTGGCGGCGCACCCAAGGTGTACTTCAAAACCGCCGAAAGCGGCAATCAACGCGCGCACGCGTTTTGCCCGGAATGCGGCACGCCGATGTATTCCACCTCGGTTGAAGCGGATCCACAGGTTTACGGATTGCGCGTCGGCACCGCGCGGCAACGGGCGCAGTTGCCGCCGAAAAAACAAGGCTGGTGCCGCTCCGCGATGCCGTGGTCGATGAACATCGAGGCGTTGCCTAAGACGGCGACACAGTTACAGCGATGAATAAAGCGACTGCACTGATCGTCGGCGCCGGCAGCGGACTGAGCGCCGCAGTCGCCAGAGCCTTTGCCGGCGAAGGTCTGCACTGCGTGCTGGCCGCGCGCCGTACCGATAAACTGAAGCCCTTGTGCGATGAAATCAGTGCGACGGCCATCGCGTGCGACAGCGCGCAGCCGGATCAAGTCGAAGCGTTGTTCGCGCAACTGGATACGCTGTGCGATGCGCCAACAGTGGTGGTGTATAACGCCAGCGGACGCGTGCGCGGGCCACTGATTGGCCTCGATCCGAAGCTGGTGGCCGACGCGATTGCGGTGTCGGCCTACGGCGGGTTTTTGGTCGGGCAGGCGGCGGCGAAGCGCATGTCAAAGCACGGCACGGGCACGATTATTTTCACCGGCGCCTCCGCCAGCGTGAAAGGTTATGCGCAATCCGCCGCGTTTGCGATGGGGAAATTCGCGCTACGCGGCTTGGCGCAGAGCATGGCGCGTGAACTCGCGCCGCAAAACATCCACGTCGCGCATGTCGTCATCGACGGCGGCATCAGCTCCGCCGAACGTCCCGTGCCGGCGGACAAACCCGACAGCCTGCTCGATCCGGCGGCGATTGCGCAAAGCTACGTGCATTTGCTGAAACAACACCGCAGCGCGTGGACCTGGGAGATTGAAGTCAGGCCGTGGGTGGAGAAGTTTTAACGCGCGGCCCGCGCAGGCATACACAAGGAGAAGACGCATGCCGTTCTATGAAAAAGGAAACGTTCGCATCCGCTATGAAGAGGCCGGCTCCGGCTTTCCGTTGTTCATCATTTACGGCGGCGGGCTGAATTCGAAAGTAGCCTACGCCAACTGCCCGTTCGACGCGGTTGAAGAATTCAAGTCGGAGTATCGCTGCATCAGCATGGATCTGCGCAACGCCAACGGCGGGCAATCCACCGGCCCGCTCGATTTCGACGCGCCGTGGGACGCGCATACCAACGATCAGCTAGGCTTGCTGGATCACCTGGGCGTCGACAAGTTTTTTGTGATGGGTTTTTGCATTGGCAACCCGCTGATCTGGAACTTGCAGAAACGCGCGCCCGGACGCATCGTTGCCTCGGTGCATGCGCAGCCCAGCGGCGTTGATCCCAATTACCCGGACCACTTCATCAAGAACAATCTAAAAATATGGGCGCCCGGTCTCGTCGCCAGCCAACCGGACATCACCATGGATATGGTCAATCGCTACCTCGACAAAATGTACAGGGGCGTCGATTTTGTGCTCACGGTATCGCGTGATTTCGTGCGCGCCTGCCAGACGCCGATGCTCGTGCTGCCGGACAATGTGCCGTCACACCCCTACGCCACGGCGATGGAAATGACGCACCTCGCGCTAAATGCGCAAGTGAGCCTGTTTCCGTGGAAGGATAAAAAAGAGAACGTAATGCTGGCGGTGCGGCACATCCGCACGTTTCTCAAAGCGAATCGGTTGTAGTAGTGGGCAGGCCGACGCCCGCAGATGGAACTCGTCTACGTTCTTTACCTGGAGGGAGGCTGCTCGCCGGATTGGCGCATGCTGCTATAGCCCGATTCAGTGTGCAGCCGAACGCTGGTGTATCGCGCGAGGGCCCAATAGACCACGACCATACGGCTGTCCGGCGCGGCTTCGATACGGTGCGCAAGTCCCGCCGGCAGATTCACGATGGTACCGGGCGTCAACGGTACGGCGTCGCGCTGCTCGAACGTCAAACGCCCGCGGCCTTCGACACAGAACACGACCTCGTCGTCATCCGGATGCAGGTGCAGCGGCGTGATCTGCCCCGGCTCGTAGCAATTGATCCGCGTGATCATGTCCTTCGAGTTCAGCACGGGCTGATTGACGCGCGCGTCGGGTGAATAGCGTATCAGTTCGTTGATGTTGACCACTTGAACGTTGGCCGGCGTGGTCATGATTTTTCCGTAAACGGTTCGTTACTGTTTCGTATGCGAACGATTATCGCACGCCGGGCGCCGCGGTGACTGGCGCCGGGGTGCGGATTGCGTCTAAAATAATCTTGTCCGGGATGGATCCGTTAATAAGGAGCGCCACTATGTCAGCTATGTCAGCCTTGCAAAAAGCCGAAGCCTTTGACCACGCCGCCGCGGAAGCGATGGATCGTTACGTGATCGTCAAATCCACCATCTACACCTCGGGCGAGCGTGACCCGCGCAAACCGCCGGAACATCCCGATACCAAGGGCAAGCTGCATTTGATGCATCATGATCCGCGTTTGCCGCGTTTGCCGGACAAACCCACGCTGCTTGATTTTTTCAGGTTGCGCTTCGGCCCGTCGATACACATGCTGCAACGCGCGCGGCTGGCGCAGCAAAACGGTTGCAGCGAAAATGTCATTCTCGCCTGTTTGATCCACGATATCGCTGCTGGCGGATTCATCCGCGCCGATCACGGCTACTGGGCCGCGCAGATGCTCGAACCGTACGTCGATGAAGAAGTCTCGTTCGCGATTCGTTATCACCAGGTGTTGCGCTTTTATCCCGACGAGGCCTACGGCTATAAATATCCGGAGTCCTACATCCGCCTGTTCGGGCCGCAGTACAAGCCGGAGCCGTATCTCGACCGTGCGCATGAACACGCGCGCCAGCACAAATATTACGAAGCAGCGCGGCTGCTGACGGTCAACGATCTATACGCCTTCGATCCGAACGTGCACGTTGAACTGGAAGCATTCACCGACATCGTGGGGCGGCATTTCCGCCAGCCGAAAGAAGGGCTGGGCTTCGATGACAGCCCCACGGCTCATATATGGCGCACCATCAACTGGCCGACGCGGTATTTGTAATTTGCCGTGGGCGCAATCGGCAATTGGTTATGGCGCCCTGCGACCGCTGTGATATCCGCTGGTAGGTTGGCGCTGAGCCTGCGAAGCCCAACACCACGGTGGTTGCGATAGTGACGCCGATTGATTGACCACGGTGGGCGGTGTTGGGCTTCCTTCGTCAGCGCCAACCTACACATGCCATGCGTCGCCGTACGATATCAACCGCGCATCGCCTTCGCTTTCTGCGCCGCCGGGCGATCCCAGCAGCGTTTCAGCCACGCCTGCGTCTTCGGCCACTTGCTCAAGTCGAGCACCAACCCGCGAAACATCGCGCCGGCCACGTTCAGATCGGCTGCCGTGAATGACGATCCCGCCAGCCATTCCGATTTGCTGAGTGCGGCTTCCAGCACGTCGAACGCCGCGATGCATTCGCCCCACGCTTCTTTAGCGACTTCAGGTTTGCGTTCGGCTTCGGGCAAATCGCTGGTGTGGCGCGCGTGATTGACGATCTGGCGGTCGAGACGATCGGTTTCCCACAGGCTCCATTGAATCACCAGCGCCTCGATTTTCGGGTCTGCCGGCAGCAGCGGGCTTTTGTGTTTTTTCGCCAGATAAAAATTGATCGCCATCGATTCCGACAAAATAAAACCGTCGTCGTCGATCACCGGCACGCGTGCATTCGGATTCAGCGCCTTGAATTCCGGCGTCTGCGTGCCCGGCGAGCGCGGCAGATAATCCTTGTGATCGTAGGCAAGCCCGAGTTCGCCCGCCATCCACAGCACGCGCACTCCGCGTGATTTGGCATGACCGTAAATGGTTAACATGGTGTTCTCCCTGTTTGAAATGAATGGCGAGTTTACGACAGTCGCGGCATGGCCGTCATGCGCGTGTTTTTTAGTCGAGCCGGAGTTTAACCGCGCGCGCGATTTTTTCGTTGTTACGCGTCTCATTGCGCAGGAAGGCGTCGAACTCCGCGGCGGGCAGGCCTGCAACATCAAGGCCCACCTTGTTGACGACATCCTTGACTTCGGCAAGCTGCAAGGCGCGCAGGATTTCCGTGCTCAGGCGGTTGACGGCTTCCTTCGGCGTCGAAGCGGGCACCACCGAGCCGAACCAGATTGAAGTATCAAAGCCGGGGAACCCGGACTCTGCGACCGTCGGCACGTCCTTGAGTAATTCCGCGCGCTCGGGCGAAGTCACCGCCAGCGCGCGCAGCCTGCCGCTCGGCAGATGCGTCGCCACCGACAAAATGTTTACCAGCAATATGCTGGTGTGCCCGCCGATCACCGCAATCGCCGCTGGCGCGCCGCCCTGATACGGCACGTGTATGAGATCAATCTTCGCCAGCGACTTGAACAACTCGCCGGCAAGATGGTGGCCGGTGCCCGCCCCGCTGCTCGCATAGCTCAACTCGCCGGGGCGCGCGCGTGCCAGCGCGATCAACGCTTTCAATGACGTGGCGGGCACCGAGGGATGCACGGCCAAAATCATCGGCGTCGAAGCGAGGCGCGCGACACCGGTGAAATCCTTCAGCGCGTCGTACGGCAACTTGGCGCGCACTGCCGGGTTGATGGTGAAACTGTTCGCGACTATCAGCACGGTGTGCCCGTCACCCGGCGCGCGCGCCGCCACCTCCGTGCCCACGACAGTGCCCGCACCAGGGCGGTTCTCGACGATGACGTTCTGGCCCAGTGCTTTTGACAGCGGGCCGGCGAGCGTGCGCGCCAGCGTGTCGGTGCCCGCGCCGGGCGGGAATGGGGCGATGATGCGGATGGGTTTTGAGGGGAAGGCTTGGGCCTGTGCATGCTGGGCAAGCGGCGGCCCCATTAGCACCATTAGCACCATCGGCAGTGCGGCGCAGATAACGGTCGGCAATCGGCTCATGGCGCGCTCCCTGTTTTGACTACCGCTCGCATCACGTGCGGCAAGCGTGCATTCTACGTGGAAGCGCACGTCACGGCGGCTTCATACGCTGCTTGAATGCAATGCATGGATCAGGCCGTTCGGTCGCGGCGGTACGCACCACGGCGTCAAACGCCGTCTCCAGTGCGGGCGAGATGTCGCTTTCAAGAAAGCCCACGGTCAACACACGTGTCCGCTGCGCAGGACTCAACCAGCGCGGCACACCGATATCGCGCCGCACATGGCCGTTGCCCGCAATCAACACCACGCCGTGCAACGCGTGCCCGCCGAGGATAGCGGCCATCACCGCGTCGCGCGCCAACTGGCCGCGCGCCATGGCAGGCAGCGTGGAGGGCGGCAACGCCTTGCAGTGGCCAATATCGATCTCACGTTCCTGCGCGGCTTGCCATTCGGGCGCGATGACAGCGCCGAGCCCGAGAGCCTTCATCGATGCCGCATCGAATACCGCGGCGTAACCTTCCCGCACCACTTTATTGGCATCAGCAGTCGAGAGGTTCGCTGCCACGAGCGGCACATCGTATTCCAGCGCGAGTTCAACGAAGGGGCGGTAGTAATCCCAGTTCCAGTTGCCGCCGCGCGTGCCCTTTGCCGGTGTTGCCAGATCAATCACATGCCGCGCATCGCGCGGCCGTTCGCGACGCGCGCGCTCTATATCCGCCTGCCGCTCGCGATCGAATTGTTCCATTGCAATAGCCGGACGCCACCCGGCAGCCAACGCGCGCCGCAGCACTTGCAGCCGCAGCCGGTGATGCTCGGCGTTATCGTGAACTTCACCGAGCAGTGCAATCGTGTCGCCGCGCAGTTGGTCTTCCCACTGAGGGCGTGGCGCGACGCCAGCGCATGCACTCAGCAAGGCAGCGAGGGCGAAGCATGCGGTAGCATTGCGCCGAAGCGTGTTCAGATTAAGTAACGTGCGTCGCCCGCTTCGCGGCGCAATCACAGAACGCGTAACGGAGAGGGACCTATCCACTCTGACGCTTCATTAAAATATCTGGAGCGCTCCAGACCAAAGGCATTCCACACCATGTCAAATAATACGCCTTTTGAACGCGCAAAAGCCAATTGTCTGAAACAGGGGGCTCGCCCATGAACGTGCTTTCGATCCTTTGCGTGTTGTGTCTGACCGCGTTGTCGGGGATACCCGCCGCTTTCGCCCAGGAATGGATGCTGCTGTCGCGCGCGGGTCGGGCTGCGTCAGTCTGCAACTGCTGATGAAAATGGAGCGCTTGCCACAGGTGCCCGCGACGCCCGATGAGTTTGCGGCAATGATGCGCGCGCGCGGCCATGCCGTCGGCGTGAGCTTGCCCGACGGATTCCCGCCGGATATGGCGGACAAGGCGGTGATGGTCAAATACGCGGAGAACCGCGCGCCGGTTTTTTTGCGCGCGGAACTGTGCCGCCGCACTGACAAGTCGTAACTTACCCGGCGTTACAGCATCGCTTCTATCTGCCCAGCAAATTCTTTGTAGCGGATAGGCTTGGACAGATAGCCGTCGAAGCCTTCGGCAAGAAAGCGCTCGCGTTCGCCCGTGATCGCGTACGCGGTGAGTGCGACCACCTTGATGCCCGCGGTGCGCGGATCCGCGCGCAATTTTTTCAGTGCGGTTATTCCGTCAACGTCGGGCATTCCTATGTCCATGAGTATGAGATCGGGCGCATGGGTAAGCGCGGCTTGAATCGCCTGCGCGCCGTCTACGGCGTTCAGCACCTCGTGACCCGCCCGCTTGAGCATGGTGGTGGAGAGCAGGAGGCACGTCGGTTCGTTGTCTACAATCAGGATTCGCGCCATGGCATTTGCCTCTATTTGCGTATTACTTAAACAAGGCGGGTGTGCCCGGCGGTGGCTGCAAGTCGTGCGCGAGCAAGGTCATCCCGATCATGATGTAGTAACCGGCCAGCCCCGCCAACTCCACCACGCCGCGCGTGCCGAAGGCGTCGAGCGCGCGCTGATAGGTGGGCGCGGATATGCTGTTGTTCGTCACCAACTCGGTGACGTAATCGTAGAGCACCGTTTCATCGGGCTTCATGCCGTCGGGACGGCGGCGTTCGCGGATGGCTTCGATCACCGGCTGCGCGAGGCCGCCTTTTTGCGCGTGCGCCTCGTGTGCGAACCATTCGTACTGACAGTTGAAACGCCGTGCGACGATGAGGATGGTCATTTCCGACAAGCGCGGATCGAACGACGTGTCGTAGCGCAGAAACGCGCCGAGATGCTGCATGCGGTCACACATTTCCGGCACGTGCAGCAGTGCCAGAAACGGTCCGCGTACCCCGCCGCGCGGCGAGTTGGCGATTTTGTCGTAGACGGCGCGGCCTTCGGGCGGCAGCGTGGCGGGGTCAACGGGTTGCAGACGGCTCATGGTCGGGCTCCTTGAAAAAATAGATGATGATCCGCAATCAACGATTGGCGATGACGCCGGTGGTGCGCAATTGCGCAATGGCATCCGGCGTCATGCCGAGAAAATCGCGCAGCACTTCTTCGGTGTGTTCGCCCAGCGACGGTGACGGTGTACGTATGGTCGCCGGTGTTAGGGAGAGCTTTGCCACCGGCCCCACGATTTTCGTCTTGCCGACTTTCGGGTGGTCGATTTCCACCATCGAGCCGCGCGCTTTCACCTGCGGGTGATCGATCACCTGCCCGATATTGTTCAACGCGCCGAACGGAATGCCGGCGCCGAGCAGAATTTTTTCCCAGTCGTCGAAGGTGCGGGTGATGAAAATATCCTGTAGCGTGGGGATCAGCGTGGCGCGGTTTTTCATGCGCGCGCGGTTGGTGGCGTAGCGCGGATCATCGGTGAGTTCCGCGTGGCCAATGGCCGGGCAAAAGGTTTTCCACAGTTTTTCACTGCCCACTGCCAGCGCAAAATCCTTGGTCTGCGTGCGAAACGTCTGGTACGGTGTTAACGCGGTGTAGGCCGTGCCCATCGGGCCGGGCACTTTTGCGTCGGCAAGGTAGCTGCCGATCATCGAGTGCAGCAGCGACATCTGCCCTTCCATCATCGATACATCGACCTGCTGCCCTAGTCCGGTTTTTTCCTTCACCCGCAGCGCGGCCATGATGCCGAAGGCGGCATTAAGGCCGGCGGTGAGATCCGCGATGGAAACGCCGCAGCGCACGCCGCGCCCATTCGGTTCGCCGGTAACGCTGATCATGCCGCTTTCGGCCTGTAAAATCAGGTCAAGCGCGGGGCGGTCGCGGTACGGTCCGCTCTGGCCGAAGCCCGAGACCGCGCAATAGATGATGCCGGGCTTGCGCGCTTTTGCCTTGTCGTAGCCGAGGCCGAGTTTTTGCAGCGTGCCGACGCGGAAATTTTCGATCACGATGTCGCAGCGCTCGACCAGATCAAAAAACAGTTCCTTGCCGCGCGGGTGCTTAAGATCAATCTCGATGCCTTTCTTGTTGCGGTGCAGGCTGACAAAATAAGCTGTTTCGCCGCCGGGCAACGCCGTGCCCCAGGTGCGTGCAATATCGCCCGCGCCGAAGGCTTCGAGCTTGATCACCTGCGCGCCGTGGTCGGCAAGCATGGTGGAGCAATAAGGGCCTGCAAGTGCATGGGTCAAGTCGAGTACTTTGACGCCTTCAAGCGCAAGTTTCATGAGTGGAACCAGAGTAGATTGGGATCGGGCGCGGGTTAAAGCGAATCACGCGTGAACGCGGCGTTTTCGTCGAGCCAGCGGTGCAGCATGGCGTCAAAGTCCGCGATGGTGAAAGGCTTGGCGAGATAGTCGTCCATGCCCGAGGCAATGCAGTCGTCGCGATAACCCGCGAACGCGTGCGCGGTCAGCGCGACGATGGGCGTGTGCTTCCGGCCGCGCTCGCGCTCGACCGCGCGTATATGGCGCGTGGCTTCAAAGCCGTCCATCACCGGCATCTGGCAATCCATCAGTACCATATCGAACACCGCATCGCTGTGGGCCACCACGGCGCGCGCGCCATCGGTCGCGTGCGTGACCTTGATGCCGCGCTTGGTGAGCAGCACCTGCGCGATACGCGCGTTAACCGCATCGTCTTCGACCAGCGATACCGCCTTGCCTTCAAACAACGGAATGTATGGCGCGGCCGGCGCGGCGGGCTTGGTTTGCGATGTCTGAGGCAACGGCAGGCTGACCCAGAATTGCGATCCTTTGCCCAGCGCGCTTTGTACGCCGACTTCGCCGCCCATCAGATGCGCGAGGCGCCGCGCGATGGTCAGTCCCAGGCCGGTGCCACCAAAACGGCGCGTCAAGGAGTCGTCTACCTGGGCGAAGGCGTCGAATATAAAATCCACCTTGTCGGCGGCGATGCCGATGCCGGTGTCGCGCACCTCGAAGCGGAGGTTACCGGGGCGGTCATCGCACACCACGCGTAATTCAACTTCACCCAGATCCGTGAATTTGACCGCATTGGCGAGCAGGGTGGAGAGCAGTTGTTGCAGACGCGCCGGATCGCCGGTGACGAGCGCGGGCAGATTCGGCGCGAGGTTGCATTTCATCAGCAGATTCTTGGTGCGTAGCGCTTCTTCAAACCGGCCCAGCGCTTCGCGTGCCGCTGCTGCCGGGTCGAATACGGTTTTTGCCAGTGTAATTTTTCCTGACTCGATGTTGGCGAAATCAAGTATGCCGTTCACCACGTTGAGCAGGGTATCGCCCGACGCCTGTATGGTTTGTACATACTCGCGGCCCTTGTCGTTGAGCGGCTCATATTCCAGGATGCGCGCCATGCCGATAATGCCGTTCATGGGCGTGCGGATTTCGTGGCTCATATTGGCCAGGAAGCGCGTTTTTGCCCGGTTTGATACTTCGGTCGCGACCTTCGCGGCAATCAGCGCCTCTTCGGACTGTTTGCGTGCCGTAATGTCGCGGATGATCACCAGAAACTTGTCGAGTCCGTCCGCCTGCATTTCGGCGGCGGACACCTCCGCCGGAAATTCATGGCCATCCGCATGCACGAACCACATCTCGAGACGATTCCACTCATCGCCCGGTTTGCGGCATGATTCGAGAAACTGGCGGAAGCTGCCGCCGCGATCCTCGCGCGTGCGCGGCCCCAGCAACAGAAATGCTTCGCTACCCATGAGCGTATCAAGCGCGCGTCCGAATATGCCGGCCACCGCCGGATTCATGTATTCGATACGCCCGGCGGCATCAAGTATCATCACCGCGTCGTTCGCGGTTTCCCAGATGGTGCGGTAATACGCTTCGCTGCGGCGCATGCGCGAGCGCATGGCGCTGACGTAGCCGCCCATGAAGGTGAACCATCCCAGCACCCCGCCCAATACCAGCCACTGAAATACTTCAAGTTGCGCGTTGATCTCGTTTGCGTGGTAGTGCATCAGCATCCACACCAGGGCGCCGTAAGCAAACCAGGTTAAGCCGGCGAGCCGCCACAATTGCAGGGCTTTCAGGCGAAACACACCGAACATGAAGATCAGCAGCACCCACAACGAAACCACGCCGCGTGCCGCGCCGGCGTAATACGCGATGTAGAGCAAGGCGCCGATCGCCGCAAGAATCTGCCACTCGGTAAGGCTGGGGTCGGTGGATTTCTGGTTGAACCCCGAGGCAAACAACGCGAAAAAGATAGCGTTGATCAAGATCGCGATCACGGTGAAACCGACAAAAACACCAAATGGCAAAAGGCCCATCCGCACCGCCAATCCAAGCAGCAGAATCGCGAGGCCGTACGATGCGGCGGCGATGAGAAACCGCTTCAGTCGCAGCGCTTGCCGGGGGGCGGCCTGATTTGCCGGCGTGCGCGCGGCGTTGGCGTTATCGGACATGTTGAATGATACGCATGGTACGCATGGGCGTTGTGTGTGAGAGCGGCTATTTTTTCGGAAAATAAAGATCGGTAATCGACCCTTCGGCGATCTCCGCGGCGAAGGCCACCGTCTCCGACAGCGTCGGGTGCGGATGTATCGTCAGACACAGGTCGGCCGCGTCAGCGCCCATCTCCAGCGCCAGCACCGCTTCGGCGATGAGTTCGCCGGCGTTGACGCCGACAATCGCCGCGCCCAGCACGCGGCGCGTGGTTTTGTCGAGCAGCAGCTTGGTCATGCCGTCGTCGCGTCCGGTGGATAAAGCGCGGCCACTCGCCGCCCACGGGAACACCGCTTTGTCGTAGTCGACGCCCTGCGCCTTGGCCTGTGTTTCGGTGAGGCCCATCCAGGCGATTTCGGGGTCGGTATACGCCACTGAAGGAATCGTGCGCGCATCAAAAAACGCCTTGTGTCCACTGATAACTTCAGCGGCGATTTTGGCTTCGTGCGTGGCCTTGTGCGCGAGCATGGGTTCGCCGCAGATGTCGCCGATGGCGAAAATATGCGGCACGTTGGTGCGCTGTTGTTTATCGACGGGAATAAAGCCGCGTTCGTTCACCGTCACACCTGCCGCATCGGCTTTGATCTCGCGTCCGTTGGGACGGCGGCCCACCGCCATCAGAATGGCGTCGAAGGTGTCGGTGGTTTGCGTGCCGCCGGCGTCAAAAGTAACTTTAAGTCCTTCCTTCAAGGCTTCGATTTTGGAAACCTTGGTTTTTAACAGAATTTTTTCGTAGCGCTTGGCGATGCGTTTTTGCAGCACCTTGACGATATCCTGATCCGCACCGGGGATCAAAGCGTCCATCAACTCCACCACCGTGATCTTGCTGCCCAGCGCGTCGTACACCGTAGCCATTTCCAGGCCGATGATGCCGCCGCCGACCACCAGCAGGCGCTTCGGGATATCGGCGAGTTCCAGCGCACCGGTGGAATCGATGATGCGCTTGTCGTCGTAAGGAAAGCCTGGAATACGCGAAACCTGCGAACCCGCAGCGATGATGCAGTTTTCAAACGCGATGGTCTTTACACCCTCTGCCGTTTCAACCTTGATCGTGTTGGGCGAGGCAAATTCGCCGCGCCCGGTCACTACCTGTACTTTGCGCTGCTTCGCCAGCCCGGATAAACCCTTGGTGAGCTTGCCCACCACGCCGGATTTCCATGCGCGCAGTTTGTCGATATCGATGCCGGGTTTGCCAAAAGTGATGCCGGTGTGCGCGGCTTCATCGGCGTCGGTGATGACCTTCGCCACGTGCAGCAACGCCTTCGAGGGAATGCAGCCCACGTTCAGACACACGCCGCCGAGTGTCGGATAACGTTCGACCAGCACCACTTTTTTGCCCAGATCGGCGGCGCGAAACGCAGCAGTGTAGCCGCCGGGGCCGGCGCCGAGTACCAGCACTTCGGTGTGAATATCCGCGGTTACGGCGTGAGGCGCGAGGGGTGAGGCGTGAGGTGCTGGTGCGTGAGGCGTGAGGCGTGAGGGGGGAGGCGAAACATCGGGTGCTGCGGCAGCGCTTGCTTCTATGGTTTCCAGCATCAAAATCAGCGAGCCTTCCGACAGCTTGTCGCCGAGCTTGACCTTGAGTTCTTTCACCACGCCCGCAACGGGTGCGGGTACGTCGAGCGTGGCTTTGTCGGATTCCAGCGTCACCAGCGAATCTTCCGGCTTCACCGTGTCGCCGGGTTTCACCAGCACTTCGATAACGGGAATGTTTTTAAAGTCGCCGATGGCGGGGACTTTGACTTCAATCAGCTTCGGCATTTTTAAACCACGTGAACGTGTGAACGAGAGAACGGGTGAACGAGAGAAATGCGCGCCTGCAGTGTCGTGGTTACCCGTTCACTCGTTAACCCGTTCACTTGTTCACGTCCTTATATGACCATCGCCGAACACCACATACTTGAGCGAGGTCAAGCCTTCCAGTCCGACCGGCCCGCGCGCATGCAGCTTGTCGGTGGAAATGCCGATTTCAGCACCCAAGCCGTACTCGTAGCCATCCGCAAATCGCGTTGAGGCATTGACCATCACCGAACTCGAATCGACTTCGGCAATGAAACGCCGCGCGCGCGTGAGGTCTTCGGTGACGATGGCGTCGGTATGCCGCGAGCCGTAGGTGGTGATGTGTTCGATGGCTTGATCGAGATCATCGACCACGCGCACCGACAGAATCGCCGCGAGATATTCGGTGTGCCAGTCTTCTTCGCGCGCCGGATTCATCTGCGGAAAAATCGCGCGCGCCGCGTCGTCGCCGCGCAGCTCGATGCCTTTATCGCGATAAATTTTGCACAGTGGCGGCAGAATTTTTTGCGCAATGCCGCGCGCCACCAGCAGCGTTTCCAGGGTGTTGCAGGTGCCGAGGCGCTGCGTCTTGGCGTTGTCGGCGATGCGCATGGCCTTGTCGAAATCTGCCTTGTCGTCGATATACACATGGCACACGCCATGCAGGTGTTTAATCATCGGAATGCGCGATTCACGCATCAGCCGCTCGATCAAGCCCTTGCCGCCGCGCGGCACGATCACATCCACGTAATCCTGCATGGTGATGAGTTCGCCCACGGCTGCGCGATCGGCGGTTTCAATTACTTGAATCACCGTTTCGGGCAAACCAGCGGCGGCGAGACCTTCGTGCACGCACGCGGCAATCGCCTGATTGGAATGCAACGCTTCCGAGCCGCCGCGCAGGATTGCCGCGTTGCCGGATTTCAGACACAAGCCCGCCGCATCTGCCGTGACATTTGGGCGTGACTCATAAATGATACCGACCACGCCCAGCGGCACGCGCATTTGCCCGACCTGGATGCCCGATGGACGATATTTCAGGCCGCTGATTTCGCCTATCGGATCGGGCAATGCCGCGATTTGCAGCAGGCCATCGGCCATCGCGGCGATGGTTTTCGGCGTGAGGATCAATCGGTCTATCGCCGCATCGTCGAGTTTTTTGTGGCGCGCATGCGCAACATCCAGCGTGTTGGCGTCGATCAGCGTTTTGGAGGCGCGCTCAATCGCCTGCGCAGTGGCCGTCAGCGCGTGGTTTTTTGCGGCAGTGTCAGCCTTGGCAATCAGCCGCGAGGCGGCGCGCGCCTGCCGGCCCACGCCCTGCATGTAGGTTTGTACGTCCATCGGGGGATTTTACCCCGATTAACCGGAGATCAGAACAAGGCGGGCGTCGAAGCCCTGGTTCTTCAAAATGCATCGCGCACGCGCAAATAACTCGCAAAACGCGGCAGGCCGTTTTTGGTGAGGCCGCGATACGTATACGTCACCAGCGTGCCGATAGCGGGCGGGCTGGCGCGCACGGCATCGGTAAAACCGGTGCCAAGCTGAAAGCGCTTACCGTCCGCGGTTTCGACTTGCAGCGCGCCCATCTGGCCCGCGTATTTGCCTTTGCCTGGCACGTAGCCGGTCACTTTGGCCTCGGCGTCGTCGAGCGGCTTTAACTTGAGCAGCGCGTCGTTGCGGCCGGTCACGTAAAGCGCATCGGCGCGATGCAGCATCAGGCCTTCGCCGCCCGCGCTCACGATTTGCGCGAGCTTGCGTTTGAGCGCGGCGTTGTCTTCGATGCGGAACTGCTCCACGGCGACGAGTTGCGCAAAATTAGCTTGCGCCGTGATGCGTTTGATTTCTGCGTAGCGCTCGGCAAATGACCCCGGCGCATTGGGCAATTCAAACACCATGAATTTGACCTGCCGCCATTCGTCATCCAGCGGCGTTATTTTGCGCACGATCCCCGACAGTTTTTCAAACTGGCCGCGCGCCAGCCACAACTCGCCATCCAATGCCACTTTGGGCAGCTTCGCGATAAACCACGCTGGCGCGGCGATCACATTGCCCGCGCGCGAGCGCATGGTCCGACCGTCCCACAGCCCGCGCACACCGTCGTATTTTTCGCTGACGAAATAGGGTTTGGGGTCTATGCTGTCGCTGGCGACAGTGGCGAGCAAGGGCGCCACTGCGGCAGTCGATGTTGCGGGTTGTGCTTGGATGGCGGGCGCGAACCCTGCACAAAAACAAATCGCGAGCGCAACCACGATCCGTATCGCCTTGGTCATTTACCGGCTCCTTTTGAATTTCAAAAACGCAACGACTCGGCCTGCGCTAGGCGTGAGCAGGACGGGAGCGCGCGGCGGCGGTGTGCTTGCGCGAAAAGCGCATCGCAAGTTGCAGCAATTCATCCCACACGTCGCCTTTCGCCAGGCCCTTGACCATGCGGTCGATGGCGGCGGCGTGGCGCAAACCCTGCGCGATTTGCGCCTTGGAAAAGCGCGAGAGATTCTGCTGCATCGCGGTTTGATGCGGCACGCCCCACACCTTGGCGTCGCGCCAAACGGTGCCGAGCGGGCGGCCCGATTCAGCGGCGGCGAGTGTGCGGCCGATGGCGCGGATTTCTTCACTCACCGCCCACAGCGCCATCGGCGGCGCGGTGCCTTCGCCCTTGAGGCCATCAAGCATGCGCGTGAGGCGCACCGCGTCGCCTTCGAGCATGGCCAGCCCCAAATGAAATACATCGAACCGCGCCACGTCGAGCACGGCTTCGCGTATCTGCTCAAAAGTGATCGGCCCCGGCGCAAACAGCAGCGCGAGCTTTTGCACTTCCTGAAACGCCGCCATCAGGTTGCCTTCCACGCGGTCGGTGATAAAGGCGAGCGCTTCGGCGTCGGCATCCTGCCCCTGTTCTTTTAGACGCGCGGCCAACCACTGCGGCAACGCCTTGCGCGACACCGCCTTGGCTTCAACGCTGACGCCGGCGTGATCCAGCGCTTCAAACCAGCCGGCTTTTTGCGCGCGCCAATCAATGCCGGGCAACATAATCAGCGTGACGGTATCGGCGGGTAGCGCCGCGCAGAACGCCTGCAATGCCGCGCTGCCGTCCACGCCGGGTTTGCCGTTCGGGATGCGCACATCGAGCAGCTTGCGCGTGGCGAACAGCGATTGCGAGTTGGCGGCCATCGTGAGCTGCGGCCACTTGAACGACGCATCCGCGGTGAGTACTTCGCGTTCATCGTAGCCCTCGGCGCGCGCCTGGGCGCGGATGCGGTCGCCGGCTTCGAGCGCCAGCAGCGGCTCGTCGCCGAATACCGTGTAGAGCGGCTTTAACCCGCGCGCGAGTTGCGCGGCCAGTTGTTCGGAGGAAAGTCGCACGCGCGGGTACCGAAGGGCCGGCGAGTGGCGGGCCGCTACAGGCTGGCGGCGGCGCGTGTCGCCTGCAACTGACGCATCAGTTGATTCACGGCGTCGGTCTGCATGTCGCGATACAGCAGGGCTTCTTCGGATTCTTTCGACAGTGTGTCGGAATCGTTGAATGAAAAATCGCGATGCAGGCGGATTTGCGTCGGCGCGCGCAATTCCTTGTTGTCCTTGTCGGCCACGCGATACGACACGCGGTAAATCAACTGAAACTCGCGCACGCGTCCGCCGCCCGACAGCGACAGAATGGTTTTTTCACGAAGCTCGCTCAACACATGCAGCGTGGCCTGCGCTTCCTTGGGATTGTCCACCACCTTGGTCTGGCTGCTGGAAGTTACCGCGCGGCGCAATTGCGTGGCAAAGGTCGATGTGGTCGCGGCCGCGACATGCAGCGTGTCGTACGGCAGGTTGGCCGCGCCGCGTAGCTGGAAGCCACAGCCAGACAGTAGCAATACCGCCAAAAGGATGAAGCCCTTCACTTGGTTTCCCATCGCTCTTTGCATGCCGCTAATGCCTGTTTTCATCCTTCATCCTGCTCCGCTTCAAGTGTGTCCTTGCTCCGCCTTCATCCTTGCCCTTTAGATTACCACATTGACCAGCCGGCCCGGCACCGCGATAAATTTTTTCACCGGCTTGCCGTCGATAGCCTTCTTGATATCAGGCTCGGCGAGCACCAGTGCTTCGATGGCTTTGTTGTCCGCCTCGCGCGGCACACGCACGCTGCCGCGCTTTTTGCCGTTGATCTGCACCACCAATTCAATTTCGTCTTGTGTCAGCGCGGCGGCGTCGGGTTCGGGCCACGGCGCGGCGAGAATGTCTTCGCCGTAGCCTAAATCGCGCCACAGTTGATGCGCGATATGTGGTGTCATCGGCGACAACAGGCGCAGCAACAGCGACAGGCCTTCGCGTACCACGGCTTGTTTCAACGCCGCGTCAGCGTTGCTCTTTTGTGCGGACTCCAGCGCGTTCAACATTTTCATGCCGGCTGAGGCGACGGTGTTGAACTGATGCCGTGCGATGTCGTAGTTGGCCTGCTTTAACACCGCGTGAATTTCGCGTCGCGCATCCGCAAGGTCAGTGGGTAACGCGACCCCATCGAGCTTCGCCGTCAACGGCGTGCTGCTCTGCGCAAGATCGTAGCCAAACGACCACAAGCGGCGCAAAAAGCGCGCGGAACCATCCACGCCGCTGTCCGACCATTCGAGCGTTTGCTCCGGCGGTGAGGTGAACATCATGAAAAAACGCGCGATGTCGGCGCCGTATTCTTCCATCAACGCCTGCGGATCGACGCCGTTATTCTTGGATTTCGACATGGTGCCGATGCCGCTGGATTCGACCGGCTGCCCGTCGCTGCGCAGCACGCTGCCTACGCGGTTGCCTTTGTCGTCGGTCTTGATTTCGACATCGACTGGGTTGAAGTAAACGATTCTTCCACTCTCTGGCTTACGGAAAAAAATCTCGTTCAGCACCATGCCTTGCGTGAGCAGGCGAGAAAACGGCTCGTCCATGGTAACGAGGCCCAGATCGCGCATCACCTTGGTCCAGAAGCGCGAATACAGCAGATGCAGAATCGCATGCTCGATGCCACCGATGTACTGATCGACCGGCAGCCAATAGTTGACGTGCTTGTCGGCCATGCCGCTGGCGCGATCCGCAGTGTTGCCAAGTGAGGCGAAGCGCGTGTAGTACCACGATGAATCGACAAACGTATCCATGGTGTCGGTTTCGCGGCGCGCGGGCTGGCCGCATTTCGGGCACGCGACGTTGACGAAATCGGCGCGCTTGGCGAGCGGGTTGCCCGAGCCATCCGGCACGCAATCTTCGGGCAGCACCACCGGCAAATCCTTGTCCGGCACCGGCACATCGCCACAGGTGTCGCAATAAATCAGCGGAATCGGCGTGCCCCAATAGCGCTGGCGCGAGACGCCCCAGTCGCGCAGTCGGTACAACGTTTGTTTTTCGCCCAAGCCCCTGGTGCTGAGATCGGCGGCTATGGCATCCACTGCGGCTGAATATGATAAGTCATTGTATTTAAATGAATTTATGCAAACACCGTGTTCCTTGTCGGCATACCATTCCTGCCACGCCTCGGTGCTGAAGGTTTTGCCTTCAACGTGGATGACGGGTTTGATCGGCAACCCATATTGCCTGGCAAAATGAAAATCACGCTCATCGTGCGCGGGCACCGCCATCACCGCGCCTTCGCCGTAACTCATCAGCACATAGTTGCCGACCCACACTTCGGTTTTTTCACCGGTCAACGGATGCTCAACAAAAATGCCGGTGGGCATGCCCTTTTTTTCCATGGTCGCCATGTCGGCTTCCATCACGCTGCCGCGCTTGCACTCGTCGATAAAGGTGGCGAGCTTGGGATTGTTTTTCGCGGCGTGCGTTGCCAGCGGGTGCTCTGCCGCGACGGCGACGAAGGTGACACCCATGATGGTGTCGGCGCGCGTGGTGAACACCCACAGATTTTCGGTCTTGCCATCCAGCGCATCCAACGTATAGTGAAAAGCGAATCTAACGCCATATGATTTGCCGATCCAGTTGGCCTGCATGGTGCGCACGCGCTCGGGCCAGTCGGGCAGTTTGTCGAGTGACGTCAGCAGTTCATCGGCGTACTTCGTGATCGCCAGGTAGTAGCCGGGAATTTCGCGTTTTTCGACCAGCGCACCCGTGCGCCAGCCGCGCCCGTCGATCACCTGCTCATTGGCGAGCACGGTTTGATCGACCGGATCCCAGTTCACCACCTGGGTTTTTTTGTCGGCAATGCCTTTTTCCAGCATGCGCAAAAACAACCACTGATTCCAGTGGTAATACTCGGGCTTGCAGGTGGCGAGTTCGCGGCTCCAGTCGATGGCGAAGCCCAGCGACTGCAACTGCTTTTTCATGTAAGCGATATTGTCGTAGGTCCACTGCGCCGGCGGCACGCCGTTGGCAATCGCGGCGTTTTCGGCGGGTAGCCCAAACGCATCCCAGCCCATCGGCTGCATCACGTTAAAGCCCTTCATGCGGTGGTAGCGCGTCAACACGTCGCCGATGGTGTAATTGCGCACATGCCCCATGTGCAGCTTGCCCGAGGGATACGGAAACATCGACAGGCAGTAATATTTGGGCTTGCCGGGGGATTCAACCGCGACGAACGCCTGTGTGTTATCCCAATAGGCCTGGGCGTCGCGTTCAATGATCTGTGGATTGTATTTTTGCTGCATAAGGCGAGAGACGGGAACGAATCGGGATAGACTGCATCGAATGGCAGGAAACGTGAATTAGTTCACGATTATACCTGTAAGCCATTGGTAACATTGGCGACAAACACTGCTACGCTGCAACGGCAGCAACCAAGACAACGAGGAATGCCCATGTGGAAGTTTAGAATTCTGGCGTGTGTGCTGGCGATGATGGGCGCGATGCCCGCCATGGCCCGGACTTTGATTGTGGAGGGCGTGGTATCACCGGCTTGGGTGGAACGTGCCGGCAAGCGCGAGCCGCTCACCGTGGGCATGGAACTCAATAACAAAGACCGGCTGATCACCGGCGAGCGCGCTCGCGTGATGCTGCGCATGGCCGAAGGCAGCGCGGTCAAAATGGGCGAGAACGCCACGCTGGCGCTGGACAATCTGACGGAAAAGAAAAACGCCGACAATAATCCCGTGGTCGGCGCCACGCTGGATGTGGTGAAAGGCGCGTTTCGTTTTACCACCGGCATTTTCGGCAAGCCGCGCGGCGAGCGCGAGGTGAATGTGAAGATCGCCACCATCACCGCAGGCATACGCGGCACCGACGTGTGGGGACGCTCCAACGATGCGCAGGATTTGGTGTGCCTTTTGGAGGGACGCATTTCGGTACGCCATGAAAAACAGGAATTCGTGATGGACCAACCTTTGCAGTTTTTCATCGCGCCGCGCAATGAAAAGCCCAAGCCGGTGGGCAAGGTGCCCAAGGAGCAAATCGACCAGTGGTCGCAGGAAACCGAAATTACCGAGGGACAGGGGGCAACCCGCGCGGGCGGACGTTTTCGCGTGGAAGTTGCGCGCATGGCCGATCAAAAGGCGGCGCAGGCGCTGGAGGCTAAGCTCAAGGCGGCGGGCTATCCCGCCGTGATTGATCCGGTAACGGGTGGTCAGTACGCGGTGTGTGTGCTCGGCATCGCCACCGCGAAAGATCGCGACGCGCTGGCGGCGCGCTTGAAGGCGTTGGTCAGCGGCGTATCCGCATCGCCTGCTGCTACGCCTGCCGCATCGCCTGCGCCCAAGGCGTATTGATAAGGTTTCGTGCCGTATAATCCGGCGCAACCTTTTCGTTGCGCTTAATGACACCTGCCACGCCCGCATTCCTCTCCGGTCTTAACGAACCTCAGCTTGAAGCGGTTACGCTTCCGCATCAATCATCGCTGATACTCGCCGGCGCGGGCAGCGGCAAAACGCGCGTGCTGACCACGCGCATTGCGTGGCTGATACAAACCGGCCAAGCCAGTCCGCACGGCCTCTTGGGCGTTACCTTCACCAACAAGGCCGCGAAAGAGATGCTCACGCGCATCTCGGCCATGCTGCCGATCAACACGCGCGGCATGTGGGTGGGCACCTTTCACGGCCTGTGTAATCGCATGCTGCGCACACATCACCGCGAGGCGAATCTGCCGCAGCTGTTTCAGATACTCGATAGCCAGGATCAGCTCGCGCTCATCAAGCGGCTGATGCGGCAGATGAACCTCGACGACGAGCGTTACCCGCCTCGTCAGGCGCAGTGGTTTATCAATGCCGCCAAGGACGAAGGCAAGCGCGCCAAGGACGTGGAGCCTCACGACGAGTTCTCGCGGCGCATGACGGAATTTTACGCCGCCTACGACACGCAGTGCCAGCGTGAAGGTGCGGTGGATTTCGCCGAGTTGTTGTTGCGCTCGTATGAGCTGCTGGCGCGCAACGAGGTGTTGCGCGAACATTACCGCGCGCGCTTTAAGCACATCCTCGTCGATGAGTTTCAGGACACCAACCGCTTGCAGTACCGCTGGCTGCAACTGCTGTGCGGCGCGCAAAGCTGCATTTTCGCGGTGGGCGACGACGATCAGTCGATCTATGCGTTTCGCGGTGCGTCGAGCGCGAACATGCGCGATTTGCAAAAAGATTTTCACATCGAGAAAGTCATCAAGCTCGAACAGAATTATCGTTCGCACGGACACATACTCGATGCCGCCAACACGCTGATCCGCCACAACCAGCGGCGGCTGGGCAAAAACCTGTGGACCGCCGAAGGCAAGGGCGAGCCGCTGCGGGTGTACGAAGCGGCGACCGATCTCGAAGAAGCTGCCTTCATCGTCGAGGAAGTGAAAGCGTTGCGCAACGATGGTGTGGCGCTGGGCGCCATGGCGGTGCTGTATCGCTCCAATGCGCAGTCACGCGTGGTCGAACATGCGCTGTTTAACGCGTCGGTGCCGTATCGTGTGTATGGCGGCCTGCGCTTTTTCGAGCGGCAGGAGATCAAGCACGCACTGGCCTATTTGCGCTTGGTGGCGCAGTCGGAAGATGACGGCGCGTTGCTGCGGGTGATTAATTTCCCCACGCGCGGCATCGGCGCGCGCAGTCTCGAACAGGTGCAAACAGTGGCGCGCGAACGCGGCATCAGCCTGTGGGATGCGGCGTGCGCCAATACGTTGTCGGGCAAGGCGGCGTCCTCCATCGGCGCGTTTGTCGGGCTGATCGAAAAAATGCGCGCGGCCACGCAAGGCTTGCCGCTGGCGGAAACCATCGAACACGTGATCGAATACAGCGGCCTGAACACCTACTACCAGAACGAAAAAGAAGGCACGGACCGGCTGGAGAATCTGGCCGAACTGATTAATGCGGCAGCGGCGTTTGTGGCAGAGAACGATGTGCTGGTGATAGGCGACATGGCGGAAACACAAATCGGAGTGTCGTCCGCCACGAACCACAACGACAGCGTGCTGGCATCCTTTCTGGCGCATGCCGCGCTCGAAGCCGGCGAGCATCAGGCGATTGCCGGCGCGGATGCGCTGCAGATGATGACGGTGCATTCCGCCAAGGGACTGGAGTTTCACGCGGTATTCATGAGCGGCATGGAAGAAGGGCTGTTCCCGCATGAAAACAGCCTCACCGAGGCCGACGGCATCGAGGAAGAACGGCGCTTGATGTACGTGGCGCTAACGCGCGCGCGGCGGCGGCTGTATTTGTCACTGGCGCAAAGCCGCATGTTGCACGGGCAAACACGCTACAACGTGCCGTCACGCTTTTTTCAGGAGTTGCCGGAAAACCTGCTTCAACGCATCAATGCGCGGCCGCGCTATCAGGCATCCCACGCGCACAGCAGCGCTGAAACCGTGACACCTCACGCGCCTTCCTTCGCGCCTCACGCATCCCTGCCGTGGCGTATCGGGCAGAGCGTGATGCACGCGAAATTCGGCGCGGGCGTGATTGTCAGCGCCGAAGGCCGCGGCCCGGAGGCGCGCGTGCAGGTGAATTTTCGCGCACAGGGGTTGAAGTGGCTGGCGCTGGAGTACGCCAAGCTCACTGCGGCGTAGTGTCTCGGTAGCGTCTCAGGCGCCGCCGGATTCGGCGGGCGGCGTGCCGCCCGCCACCGCATCAATGTCGAAAATCTCCTTGGAGGCCGCGTAGATGGTGGGTATCACCACGGGCGCCAGCAGCCATACGCCCAGATCGAGCACGCGCGTGGTCATCGAGAGCGGCGTCACCATCATCAACGCGGCAAACACCGCCGCGCCGTAGACCAGAAACGCGGACAGATTGCGCCAGCAGGCGGCGAGGCTGTAGAGCAGGGCGCGCCCCGGCGACAGGTTGTTGAAATAGGCCAGCAGCGGCGCAAACCACAATGCCATCATCAGCGGAATCGACAACGCCCAACCGATCAGCACCGACAGCGTGGCCTTGGAGGCCGCGTCGCGTATCTCGTGTACGTTTTCGGGCGTGACTTTCTGTTGCGCCATGAATTTGAATACCGCGATGATCGCTTCGCCGCCGATGCCCGAAATGACCAGCACCACCAGCAGGTTGCCGGCGAGCGAGATGCCGCCCAGCGTGAGCAACGCGCCGGTGTTGCGCACGAAGCCCGACAACAGGTAGCCGAAGGCGAGCGGTTTGCCATGTTCCAGCGCGCGGCAGCCTTCCATCATGCCCACCAGCAGCACCGGCAGCACCAGCATCACCAGCAGGCCCACCAGCGGAATCAGCAGTATGACCTTGATCGCGACAAACAGCACGCTAACGAACAGCACCCACTGCAACGGGCCTTTCATGAAAAGCGCGATGCCTTGTTTGATCCATTGCCAGCCCCGGCCGGCGGTGACGGTGCGAATTTCCATGGGCGCCTGTGCGGTATCGAATCGCTATTGTAGCCGCAGTCTCAAACGGCGGTGATTATTGCGGCAGCGGCGGCAAATCATCGGCCCAGGCACGGTGCGCGGCCAGCATGCGGCGGAAATGATCGGGATCCTTGGCGTGCGTCATCTCGCCCGCGCGCGGTAAATGCAGATCATAGAGCCGCGACACCCAGAATCGCAGCGCCCCCGCGCGCAGCAGCATGGGCCAGGCATCGCGCTCCGCCGCGATAAAGGGCCGCTCGGCGTGATAGGCCGCGAGCAACGCTTGGGTGCGCGCCGCGTCAAGCCGGCTGTCGGGCTGCATGCACCAGTCGTTGACGGTGATCGCCACGTCGTAGAGTAGCGCGCCGGTGCAGGCAAAATAAAAGTCGATCACGCCCGCCACCTCGCCCCCATGAAACAACACGTTGTCGCGGAACAGATCGGCGTGGATCGCGCCTTGCGGCAAAGCATCAACAGGGTCGACAGGGCCGACGTGTTGCGTGTCCTGCGCGGCGACTTCCGCTGTCAATAAAGCGGCGTCCGATGGATTGAGAAACGGCAGGATTTGCGGCATCACGGTTTTCCACCACGCAGGTCCGCGCGGATTGTCCATGCGTCCGGCGTAGCCTTGTCCCGCGAGGTGGTTGCGTGCCAGCATCTGGCCGACCTTGGTGCAATCACCGGCGGTGGGATTGACCAGATCCTTGCCGGTCAGGCGGGACACCAGGCTCGCCGGCTTGCCGTTCAGTTCACCCAGATAGCCGCCGCTGCTGTTGGCGACCGGCGCGGGGCAAGGCACATGGTGTTGCGCCAGGTGCGCCATCAGATTGAGATAAAACGGCAGTTCTTGCGCCGTGAGTTTTTCAAACAGCGTGAGGACGTAGCGGCCCCGCGTGGTGGTGACGAAATAATTGGTGTTTTCGATGCCGGCTGCAATGCCTTGCAAATCGATGAGCGTGCCGACTGCATCGGTCGAATAGTTTTTGAGCCAAACCGCGAGTTGTTCCGGTGTGACAGTGGTGAAGACAGACATCCCGATAGCGTACCGTTTTCAGCGCGCTGCGTACAGCAAAAAGCGCGGTAAATCACCGCGCTTTTTGCGAGCGCCACCCAGAACGCCTAGAAGCTGTGGATCACCCACATCGGCGGACGCAGCCCGGTATCCTGAGGATGCTGGCGCGTGAACTTGCCGTCGCCCTGTTGATCCACCAGGTAATACGGCGTGCCGCCGCCGGCAGGCGTTACCTTGACCATGTAAAGTCGCCCGCCGATGCGATGCTCTTCGACGGTATCGGTGCCGCGCCGGATGATGGTGACTTGCGGCTCCAGCGCCGGATCGAGCTCAAAGCCCTTGGGCGGGGGCGGCGGTTCCGGCACGGGTTGCAAACTAGGCGGACGCGTTTGCGCCATCACGGGCAGCGCGGGCAACGCGAGGCACAGCAGCAAAGCAGCCAGTAATGTAGCCGGTAATCTGGCCAGTGATGTGGCCGGCGATGTGACCAGTGATGTAGCCGGTGATGTGGCGATGGGCGCACGCATGGGGTATCCTCGTTTCAGTTTCAATTATCTGCCTTTTGCGAATAATTTGAAACGCGAGTTCAAATTCGAAGTGCAACTCTGATTAATAGGTTGGGTGGGCGAGGTGCGATAGCATCCGAGCCCCTCGACCACCAAGTTAAAGTTGCCAAGAATGAACTACACACACCTCACCCAAGACGAACGGTATCAGATTGC
>CAMDDY010000001.1 GCA_945893125.1 Bordetella parapertussis | reverse complement strand
TCAATCGTGCGCAGTTTGGATTCGTCCATGTTGATGATCATCCTGTGATGATCAACCCAAACGCCAATCCCTCTAAATTAACCCTTCAGGCTCATTCCTCGTTGGAAATACGCCTGCCGCTCAGGCTCATACCACGTTGGACAAGGCTCTTACTGGCGCGGACGATTCCGCCACTGTAAAATCCGCACAAGCCCATAATTATCGTTATTCGAGTCCAAAAAAACCAGGTTCGGCATCGAACCTGCTCGTTGGAGTGAGGAAGCATGATAGGAACGACAGATCTGGAAAACCGCATTGCAGACAAGAAGCTCGCGGTGGACGGCGGGCAGCCGGTGCGGACGCATCCCATGCCGCCAAGGTTTGCGTTCGGCGATGCCGAGGTCGCGATGCTCGAAGAGGCGATTGAGTTCTATCGCGGCAAAGATGTGGATCCGGGGTACCAGGGGCCGTTCGAGAAGCGCTATACAGACGAGTTTGTTGCCATGATGGGTGGCGGCTATGCGGATTCGGTTTCCACCGGAACCGCTTCCGTTTATCTTGCCATTGCCGCCCTGAATTTACCCAAAGGCAGCGAAGTTATCGTCTCGCCGATTACTGATCCCGGTTGCATCAGTGCGATTATTCTGAATGGATTACGGCCGCGTTTGGCGGATACGCGTCCCGACGACTACAACATGGGTGTCGAGCAGGTGCTGGCGCGCATGACACCCGCGGTTTCCGCGGTGCTGGTGGTTCATGCCACCGGGCAAGCCACGGATGTCGATCGCATCGTTGCCGAGGCGCATGCGCGCGGAGTACGCGTCATCGAAGATTGCAGCCAATCGCACGGCGCGCAGATATTCGGACGCCAGGTTGGCACGTTCGGGGATATTGCCGCGTTCTCGACCATGTACCGTAAAGGCCATATGAGCGGCGGCTGCGGCGGCATTGTCTATTCCCGGGACTTGGACATCTTTCGCAACGCACTGGCGCATGCCGACCGCGGTAAGCCGCGTTGGCAGCCGGACTTCGACGATCGCAATCCCGAGACGTTCCTGTTCCCTGCGCTTAACTGGAACAACGACGAATTGTCATGCGCCATCGGGATCGCCTCCCTACGCCGTCTGCGCGATACCATCGTGCGGCGGGCGGCATTCGTATCGGAGTTGGCATCGATGCTGGTAGAAACCAATACCATGTTCTCGCTGTTGCCATGGCGCCCGACTGATTCGCCATTCATATTGCCGGTATTTGTAGACCCGGCGCGCGCGACGTGCGACAAGATCTCGATTGCCAAGGCTGTGCTTGCTGAAGGCATCGGTCTCAACCCGCACTATCAATATGTGGTGTCCGAGTGGCCCTGGGTGCGTCCGCATCTCGCCGACGCATTTGGCACGCCGCAGGCGGTCAGCAACCGCGACCGCAGCTTTTGCCTTTATGTCAACGAGAACTATACCGAAGAAGAAGCGGCAGATACCGTTGCCGCCTTGATCAAGGTTGACCGGGCACTCGGCGTTTCCGGTAAACGTAAGCTCACAATTTCCATTCGCTCCGCGTGATTGCGAAGAGGGCATGAGATGAAGCTTTACGTAATGAAGCCCGTAACTATGTTTCTTTCTGCACGTTGAGCTGGAAATGGGTTTTTGACGCGCGATGAGTTCGAGTCCGTATTACCTGATGATTACTTTCTGGGGGAAGCTCTTCACAGAGCATTTTTATTCCTTTTGCCTAAGTTCTTTGCTTTCGCCAAACAATCTCCCTATATTGCGTGGCGTGCCCGGTTCCAAATTCCTAATCTCTACGACGAGGGACGACTGGAACGCGCTGGAAGGTCGGCCATTGTTTGAGCAAATGCGCCAATATGTAGAGCCCGTACTCATTGATATTGGATACCCTGATGAGAATAAGGCGCTATCGGCTGAGATAACCGGCAGGCATCGAGTGATGTTGCATATGTCGACAGGACATCGTCTCGCAGCGCGAAAAGCGCTAGCAGACCGGGCATGGGCCGGCTTCGTCGCGCCCGATTTACTGGTTTCGGACGGGACGATTGCCTTTATTATTGATAAAGCAAGGCAAGGAAAAAAAGCTGTTCTGGCCCCAGTGTTTCGCTATGCGACAGAGCCTGTTGTGGAATCGCTTGAGGCGCAGGGTTTCTTGCGGCCTGATGATCCAATGGATCTTAAGCCGCGCTTCCTGGCCGAATTGGCGCGGCGCTCATTACATTCCGAAATTCGTAGCTATGAGTTTGACGCGCCATATTTTGGTGACTATCCATTGTGGTGCTACTGGCCAGTACCGGAACGAAAAGCAATTGTCATTCATAGCATGAGCTGGGGCTTATTGTTTGGAGATTTCGCCAAGGTCCCAAACTACAATGATGATGTTCTCGACAACGACACCACAGACGGTAAATATATTTACAACACCTTCTATCAGGGAAGTCTTAAGGAAGATTTGTATTATTCTACCGATTCAGATGAAGTATTTTACTTATCACTAACGCCGGAATCCGAACTTACTTATTTGCCTTTCCAGGATCGGCCCATAAACAGCAGTTTCCGTGGCAAAGAGAATCGAATTTACGAAATAAACCGTTATCTATTCAGTCAGGGGTGCGACGAATTTAGACGGTTGGCTTATCGGCTGCCTTGCCATATTCATGGCGACGGATTGGCGCCAGAATCGATCGAAATGGCGAAAACGTCTAGCGCAATAGTTGAACGAGCCATAGCAATGGGAAATATCGAGCGGTTTGGCCAGCGTGTTTATCTCGATATTTTTCAACGACATAAAGACTATTGGAATAACTATCCAAGTAGCGTCGCAGGGCTTTTTTTCATGGTCATTAAGTCGAAAATCCAGAGATTTCCTCGGATTATTATTGCCGCGCTGCTTAGGGCTAGGAGCCGAATCCTGCGAGCTGTCTTTGGATGGTGGGTTGGGCCCGTGCTTGGCAGCTTGGGGCGTCAATGGCTTGTTCTAATATTGAAATTTGTACCAAAACGTTATGTTCGGCCGATATTGAAGCGCATACGCTTGTTCCAGGCTCGTGCGGGAAGCGCCGAGGGGAATAATCGTTACGTCGGTGGAAGCAGCAACGAGCGGGAGGGGAAAATCTCGATTGTCGTCAGAGAAAAATAGCGTTATGAATAAGTTAAACACTGACCATGCGTCAAGCCAAAGGTGGCTGCACGAAATATCGAGGATCCCTTCGCTGCAATCGCTGAAGGATTCGTTGCGTGAGCGCTACCCATTTATGCGTCGCGGGCTTCCCGAACGTCTTGCTATTCTTGGCGCTGGTGCCGAGGGCAGGCGTCTGGCAGAGATTTGTGCCAAACAGGGCATAGAGGTGGCAGGTGTGTACGATAATGACGCTGGTAAACGCGGCCTTGCCATTGGGAAACATCGGGTCGTTCCGTCAGACGCAATCGGGTCGCTCGATCGGTCGGTGCCGGTCATCATTGCATCCCACAGAGTGCTCGGCGGCACGCTGATGTTGCGGGCGATGGGATTTCCGGTTGCGCCTTTTGCTTTGCTTCAGGTACTTGCTCCGGATATGTTTCAGCCGCACATGTTTTATGACGGTTTTGTTGACGATATCTTCAACAATCGGCCGCGCTACCTGGAACTGGCCGAACAACTCCATGATGAAGAGTCGGTGAGAGTCCTTGATCGCGTCCTGGGATATCGTTTAACGCTCGATGCCGCATTGCTGGCGGAAGTTATTGATTGGGACCTTTACGGGTTTTCCGGATTGGTTGAATTCCAGGATGACGAAGTGTATGTGGATGGCGGGGCATACGACGGCGATTCTGTGCGCATGTTTATCGACCACGTTCATGGCAAGTACGAACGCGTCCTTGCATTCGAACCCGATCCGCAGACATTCAAGCGCCTGCAAAAAAACCTCGCGGCTTTACCGCGAGTAGAGCCGCTCAATTACGGTTTGCACAGCGCCAAGGCAGAATTGCGATTTAACAACGATGGGTCACGGGGCGCAATTATCTCCGACGATGGAGAATGCAGGATTAACGTCGTGGGTCTCGACGAAATTCTTGCCGGACAGCGCGTAAGCTTCATCAAAATGAACATCGAAGGGGCCGAACTCGACGCCTTGCGCGGAGGCGCGGAGTCGATCCGCCGCTGGCATCCCAGGCTCGCGATCTCGGCCTATCATCGGCCTTCCGATCTATGGGAGGTGCCTTTTGCGTTCCGGAAAATCGATCCGGATTACCGTCTGTATCTGCGCCAGCATGATGGGGGCGTGATTGAAACGGTGGCGTACGGCATTCCACGGGCGTAAAATCGCTGCCTATTCCACTTATAATATATAAAACTCAGCTATTTACTCGAATGAATGAGGCCGAACGGCTATTCTTGCTAATGCGACATATGGTAACAAATGGAGCTCTTCATGCGTGACTGGTCTACAGCAAGCTGGGTTGACCCCAAGCACAAATGGACGCCGCTGCCCGTACCCGAGTTGCCACCGCGAGTGCTGCTTGATCTTGCCACCAAATGCAATCTTCGCTGCCCGATGTGCCCCGTCTGGGGTTCGGAAGAAAACGAATCCGACTCTGTAGCCGGGGTCATGGACTTCGAGGGGTCGCGCAAGATTCTTGATGAATTGATGGCGGCAAAGCCACTGATTCAGCCGAATATGTATGGCGAGCCGCTGCTCGCCCCCAACCTGCGGGAGCAGATCACAAAGATGAAAGCGGGTGGGATGTCGGTGGCCATGAACACCAACGGCCTTACGCTCGATGAAGACTTGGCGCAATTTTTCGTTGAGCAGAAAGTGGATTCCGTGATGTTCAGCGTTGATGCCGTAACGCGCGAGACACTGAAGAAAGTTCGCGGCATTCACAAGCTGGAACGCATAGAACGTTCCGTATTCAGAATGCTCAAGGTGCGGGGCGACGCGATCCATCCGCGTATCGGGGTGTCTTTTACTAAGCAGGATGACAATCGCCATGAGACTGATGCGTTCGTTGCGCGTTGGGTCGGTGTCGTGGACGTCGTGCGCATCGGATTGATATTTCTGAATGGCAGCTATCCAGACATGGCGACTCCCGAAAAGCGCCTGCCTTGCCCCGCTATCTACAACACGATGCCTATCCATAATGACGGGAAAGTAACGGTCTGCTGCCTTGACGGCTTCAAAGCCACGAATCTGGGCAATGTGTTTGAAAATGGTGTCAAGGCGGTATGGCAGGGTGAAGAGTTTGCGAAACTTCGCTATTACCATGAAACCGATCAGTGGGACAAAGTGCCGTTTTGCAAGCCGTGCAATGGTTGGGCACAGCACTCCTTCGAGGAAGAGATGCGTGACGGCCTGTTGATCCGCAAATCGCCAGAATTTACCTATTACAACAAAATTGCCCGGCTGACTAACTGGCAGGGCAAGCTGTTGGGCGGACACCCTGCACCGCCTCAAATCACTGAGGGCGCGATGGCGTAACCAAGGGTTTTTGGAAGCGATTTTCTCGCCGGACTGCGCCGTAAGTCAAACTGCCAATGGTAGGTTAGTGACGTCAATTTTTTTTGCACCATGCATTGCTCCTGATTCAATAATGCCATTCCTCTGGTATCTGATATTTTTTCGACGACTGTTGACACTCGCGCAGGTGTGTACAAAATTTCTGCAACCTTGCCATTCCCACGAAAGCGGAAATACAATGGAAAAATCTGAGCGCCACATCGCGCGATGACGCCAGATTGTTAGCACTGAATAACGCGAATCTCAGTAAAATCTCGATAACCCGAAAGGACACCAGAAAACATGTCACAGATGTCTCTCTCCGTAGTTGAAAGCGCTCTTGGTCAAAAGTTGCCTGCAGAGGGCGGCGCGATCAAAGTAAACGACACCGCGTTCGTGGTGCGCGACGGGGTCTTGAGGCAGGCCTCTTTGATGGAAAAAGAGGATCCGCTTTCGGCGTTCTACGGTCTTCATTGGCGCATGCCCGGGGCATACGACGATGCGCCGAGCTTCAAGTTTCAGCAGGAATTGTTCGAAGTCATGTTTCCGGATTATCAGAAGCGCGTGCAGAAAGAAGTCAAAGCAAATGACGTGGTCTTCGATATCGGCTGTGGCTCGGGCATTGCAGGGCGCGCTTATTTCGGAGACTCCCTGCGCAAGACGAGGTATATCGCTATTGATATGTCTTTGGCCATCGAACAGGCCAAACAGGATTTCGCCAAAGAAAACATGGTGGTTGGTCTTGTGCAAGCAAAGATTGAAAGCCTGCCCTTTCCAGCTGCGTCGGCCGACTTTGTTTTCTGTCCGGGTGTCCTGCACTACACGCCGGACATGGGGGCTGCGCTCAAGGATCTGGCCAGGGTGCTAAAAAAGGGCGGCCGGATTATTTCATGGGTCTACCAGCAACAGAAGCCGATTCGCCAGGTCACCGACGACTACATACGTTCGGTGATTTCAAAGATGGCGCCGGACGAAGCCTTCGAAGCGATGAAGCCGCTGACCAAACTGGGGATAGCTTTGGGCGAATTGAAGCAGACTATCGATGTTCCCGAGGACATCCCTTTTCTGGGAATTAAGGCTGGTAATTACGATTTACAGAGATTCTTCTACTATCACTTTATGAAGCTGTTTTATAATCCGGAATTGCCGTTCACGCGGCATGTGGTGAATAACTGGAATGCGTATTTCCCGGCCCACGTTCTGTTTCATTCGATTGATGAGTTGCGCAAGATGGTGGTGGCGGCGGGAATGGAATTCGAACATTTCAATGATCAGGGCAATGGCGTGGCGTTAATTGCACGTAAGATATGATTGTATTCTGGCGTGCTCACGGGTAAGGCGTTCATCGGAACGGCGGTGGCATAGTCACAAGGCGGATTTGGATATTGGACTTGCCGGTATTTGTCCGCGTTGGTTTGACTTGCTGTCTGTATCAATAGTGGACTAAAACAGTTTTCTTCTCCGCCAGTTATGCAACGAAATGGACAGATGAACGATAGCGCGCACATGGGTCAGCCTTCAGTCGACACGGCATTGCCGTTCTTTTATGTAATGGTGGTCTGGGGCGAAAGCTATGTCGATATGTTCCTTGACATCGCACTACCAACGTTCATGTCCCCGGGTAATCTACCGGCGCTATCAAACCTGAAGGAATCGCGCTTCCTGATCCTTACCACGCCAGCAGATCGCGTGCGTATCGAGGCCGCTCCGATTTTTAAAAAGCTGTGCATGGTCATCGAGCCGGTATTTGTTGATTCGCCGTGGATGGGACAGAACATTCCCTACCATCTGAAGGCTGCCCGCGGGCACCGCGCAGCAGCGGAGATTGCTGCCCAAGGTGATGGATATTGTGTGTACCTTTGTCCTGATTGTCTGATATCGGATGGGTCTTTCAGGCATTTGGAGCAGATGGCCAGAGCGGGCAAGCAGGCGGTTATGACACCCGGGCTCAGGCTGATACAGGAGAGCGTTTACGAAGAACTTAAGCAAACTGGCAAGTTAGACGGAGATGGCCCGCTCACATTTTCCGGGCGCGAACTGGTCGAGTTTGGTATGCGCCACTTGCATTTGGAAGTGCAGAGATATAACTGGGAGCACCCGCAATTTACCGTGCATCCCCATATGTGCACGTGGAACGTGCCAGGAGATACGGGGCTGTTGATACGGGCGTTCCATCTGCACCCGATGTTGGTATCGATGCGCGGAGCAAAGGATTTCCCCAGCCTCGAGGTTTCGACCATCGACGGGGACTTTCTTGGGTATAGCGTAACCGACTGGGAACAGATACACGTTGAGACGGACTCGGATAACCTGTTGATTTTTTCTCTCACAGGTAGAGACGAAAGATTCGCTGCATTGACGCCTAACGCTCCAAACATAGCAAATATACAGGGGATGGCTTATTCGCCACTCGTCAATCCGTTGCACCGGCTCTTTTTTACGAGAGCGATAAAACTGCATTCAGGAGAACTTGGCAGCAGTTGGTCTGCCGTTGAAAAGAAAACAGCACCCTTGGTCTACCCGATACTTCAGCTTGATCTGGCAGACAAGGTACATTTGCGACGTGTGCCTTGGCGCAACCTTGTATCAGAATTGAAGAACCGCGTCCCGCAGCGTGCGGCCAGAATGATTCAAGAACTGCGACCTTTGCATAACCGGAGAGGCCGCTGACTCGGCGTTCGCGCGCGGAGGTTTTTTTCTGTCGGCGGAGCCTTCGGACCGATGAACGCTGTCGGTTTTAGAGGGTGAGTATCGTTTACAGTGACAATTCCGGGCGCTACAATCCGTGCCCGAGTTCATCTGTGATCAATCCAAACTGAGATACTAATGCCTTCCCACGTTAAAACTTATCTGGATCAAGCTGCCGAAGTTGCGCGTACGCTTGATGTTTCTGCGATCGAGGCTATGGCCGCTGCCCTTGCTCAGCTTCGGTCGGAAGGAGGTAGGCTGTTTTTTCTTGGCGTTGGTGGCAGTGCGGGGAATTGTAGTCACGCGGTCAATGACTTCCGCAAGTTGTGTGGTATTGAATCCTATGCCCCGACGGATAATGTATCCGAACTTACTGCGCGTACCAATGACGAAGGTTGGGAAACCGTTTTTGCCGCCTGGCTGGTAACCAGCAAGGCGTGCAACAAGGATGGCGTGTTTATATTCTCCGTGGGGGGCGGTAATCTGGAAAAGCACGTCAGTCCAAATCTTGTGCGAGCGCTGGAAGTCGCGAAAGTACGTAGTATGAAGATTTTCGGCGTCGTCGGCCGCGATGGTGGCTATACCAAGAAGGTTGGCGATCACGTCGTAGTTGTTCCGACCGTTGATCCCGCGCACGTAACTCCGCATACGGAAGCTTTTCAGGCGGTCGTCTGGCACTGCCTCGTTTCCCATCCCATACTGCAGCAGCAGGCTACCAAGTGGTAGCAGGTATGCTGTCTGGGGGCATATTGCGGTGGTGGGCGCGGACGAACGGAAAATTTAATACAGCGAACACCGAAATGCCGGGAAGCGGCCCTAGCCACCACAATTATTTTTGCAGGCTTTTCTGGATACGATCAAGATGAAGCCCGAGTATGATCTAGCTTTCACTGATATCCGCGAAGGTGTGACGCAGTGGCGAATGTGGGGGCGTCAAGGCTGGTCGGATGTTCGGGCACGCTATCGCCGCACCTCTTTCGGCCCGTTCTGGGCGACGCTGAGCCTCGGCATCTTCATGGTCTCATTCAGCATCGTGTGGGCGAAATTGTGGAAAATGAATGTCAGCGATTATCTGCCTTTCGTCGCTGCGGGAATGCTGACCTGGACCCTGATCTCCGCCATTATGGCTGAAGGCGTCGTGACGTTTATCTCATTCGAGGCGCTCATCAAGGCGATGCGCTTTCCGTATACGGTGCTCAGTTGCGCCGTGGTGTGGAGAAATCTCATTCTTTTTTTACACAATAGCGTCGTGTATATCGGGGTTATGGTGTTTTGTGGCATACCTGTTACCTGGGCGAGTTTGCAGGTCATCCCCGGACTTTTGTTCATTTGCCTAAACGGCGTATGGGTTGTCACGTTGCTCGGCATGATAGGCGCACGCTACCGCGACATGCAGCAGTTGGTCATCAGCATTCTCCAGATACTGATGTTCGTCACACCGGTTTTCTGGTCACCCAGCCAGATCAGCGGACGCGCAGCCACCATTCTTGTAGACCTCAACCCGCTGGTCCATTACATCGAAATCGTGCGCAAACCTTTACTCGGTACGCCTGCGAGTGCCCTGAACTGGAAGATGGTGTTTTTGGGCACGATTATCGGCTGGTGCCTGACGTTATTTATTTACAGCCGTTTCCGTCGCCGAGTGGCGTACTGGCTCTGACGGACGAGGAGGATTTCGAGTTGGCATCCATTATTCTTGAGCACGTCACGGTCGATTTCCCGATCTACGGGCACCATAGCTTTCGCACCGCTTTATTGTCACGGGCGGGTGGTCTCATAAGGCGGGAAGGCAAGAAAAGTGATCGGGTGACAGTGCGCTCGCTGGACGATATTTCTCTGACGATCGCGCACGGAGATCGCATCGGGTTCATCGGCCACAATGGCGCCGGCAAATCCACTTTGTTGCGTGTGCTGGCGGGCGTGTACGAACCTCTGTCAGGCCGCGTCATTACCGAGGGCCGACTTTCGCCATTGCTTAATACGGCCCCTGGACTTAGCATGGACGATACCGGTTACGAGAACATCCTGACTTGCGGTCTCTATCTCGGCATGACCCGCGAGGAGATCCGGCTCAAGACTCCGGAAATCGAGGAGTTTACCGAACTCGGCGAGTATCTTTCGCTGCCCGTGCGTACCTATTCCACAGGAATGCTAACGCGGCTTGGGTTCGCGATTGCAACCGCAATCAATCCGGAAATTCTGTTGCTGGACGAAGGCTTGGGTGCCGGGGATGCACGGTTTCAGGAACGCGTAAAGAAACGCATTGATGCGCTGATCGAGCGATCGAGCATACTGGTTCTCGCATCGCATTCCGATGCCTTGATCAATGTGATGTGCAACAAGGCGGTGCTGATGGATCATGGCCGGATCATTGCCACCGGCAGCACAGCCGATGTGGCAAAAGAGTATCACCGGATGAATACCCAGACTACGCCGCCTTAGGCGGTTGCTTGTCATCTATTACATCGCGCCTGCGCAAACGTGCCGGAGTCCCGAATTGTCAGTAAGCACCGCGCGGTTTTTCTCGACCGCGACGGCGTAATCAACCGCTGCGAAGTGCGCGATGGCAAACCTTATGCGCCGCGCCGCGTCGAGGATTTTCGTCTGCTTCCCGGGGTGATTCCCGCAGTGCAGTCCCTTAAACACGCAGGGTTGCTGGTGATTGTCGTGACCAATCAACCGGATATTGGCAACGGCCTCGTCGACGTTAACGTCGTTGAAGCTATGCACGACAAGCTCATGAATCGTTTGCCGGTAGACGATATCAAGGTGTGTCCTCACCGGCAGAACGAGGGATGTGAGTGCCGCAAGCCGAAACCGGGGCTATTGGTCGAGGCCGCCAAGGAGTGGGATATCGACCTTGCCCGGAGCTTCATGGTGGGTGACCGGTGGGGGGATATCGTTGCTGGGCAAGCGGTTGGATGTTATACTTTCTTCATCGATCGCGGCTATAGAGAGTTGCGGTTGGCTATACCTAATAATTATGCGCGTACGCTTGGTTTCGCCACACGCTCGATTCTATCGTTAGTTTAAATCCAGGGGAAAAATTCGCAATGACATCCATCGATAAGTTGCGCGTCAAAATTTTCGCCGACGGCGCCGATTTCGACGGGATCATGAAAATGTACGCGAATCCGTTGATCAAGGGATTCACTACGAATCCGACGTTGATGCGTAAGGTGGGGATCGCAGAATACGAAGCGTTCGCACGCAAGCTGTTGGCTGCAGTGCCTGATCGGCCTGTGTCTCTGGAAGTGTTTGCTGACGAGTTCGACGAAATGGAGCGCCAGGCGAAGGTGATTGCGTCTTGGGGTAAGAATGTTAATGTCAAAATTCCGGTGACTAATACCCGGCGTGAATTTTCAGGTCGGTTGATTCGCGAGTTGTCCAAGGCCGGTGTTGCCGTGAATGTCACCGCGATCATGACGCTCGATCAGGTTCAGCAGGTGACTGATTGCCTCGTGCCGGGAACTCCGGCGATCATTTCGGTTTTCGCGGGCCGCGTCGCCGACACCGGCGTAGACCCGGTGCCGTTGATGGCGCAAGCGGTCAGGATTATGAAGTCGAAACCCAAGGCTGAATTGATCTGGGCCAGTCCGCGTGAACTGCTCAATATCTTTCAGGCGGATGCGATCGGCTGCCACATCATCACGGTAACCAACGACGTGCTGGCCAAGCTTAATCTGGTCGGCAAGAACCTCGACGACTATTCGCTCGAAACCGTCGAGATGTTTCGCCGCGACGCGGTCGCCGCCGGTTTCACGATTGCCGGCGAAGCACCTGCGGCAGCGCGCCGCGCCGCCGGTTGAATGATTCTTTTCACTTAACTACAGGCTAATATGAAAAACGTCCTCATCACGGGCGGTGCCGGCTATGTGGGTTGCGTTCTCACGCCGCAACTGCTGAACGCCGGTTACAACGTCACCGTTTTTGACACCTATCTTTACGGTAATCACTTGCCGAAGCACCAGAATCTGAAGCTCGTCACGGGGGACATCCGCGAGATTGCCAAGTATGCGGACATGTTCAAGGGCATTGATGTCATGCTGTCGCTTGCATGCGTTTCGAACGACGCGAGTTTCGAGCTCGACGAAAAGCTGTCTACCAGTGTCAATATGGACGCATTCGAGCCGATGGTTATTGCGGCCAAGAAAGCGGGAGTCAAGCGCTTTGTCTATTGCTCGTCAAGCTCGGTGTATGGCGTTTCCGACAAACCCGACGTGACGGAGGATCATCCGCTGGTGCCGGTGTCGCTCTATAACAAATACAAGGGCATGTGCGAGCCGCTGCTATGGAAGCATCAGGGACCCGACTTCACGTGCGTTACGATACGTCCAGCGACAGTGTGCGGCTATAGCCCGCGCACACGCATGGATTTGTCGGTCAATATTCTCACCAATCACGCGGTCAATAACAATAAGATCACGGTTTTTGGCGGTGGCCAGTTACGCCCCAACCTGCATATCCAGGACATGTGTGATCTGTATCAACTGCTGATCGAGTTGCCGGCGGAGAAAATCGCAGGGCAGACGTTCAATGCCGGTTACCAGAACCTGAGCATCATGGATATCGCGAAGGCGGTTCGCAAAGTAGTAAAAGAAGAATATCCCGAGAAGGGTGATATCGAACTCGTGACCACACCCAGCGACGACATTCGCTCCTATCACATCAATTCGGACAAAATCGCCCGTGTGATCGGATTCAAGCCCAAGCATACTATCGAGGATGCCGTGCGCGATCTGTGTAAGGCATTCAAAGCCGGCAAGCTCCCGGACAGCATGACGGACGATATTTATTACAACGTCAAGCGCATGAAGAGGCTGGGCGTTCAATGACAGTCAAGCCCATCGCCGTAGTCACCGGCGGTGCGGGGTTTATCGGCAGTCACATGGTCGACAACCTGCTCGGCCAGGGATACAGGGTCAGGGCTGTTGATAATTTCGTCAGCGGCCGCGAGAGCAATGTCGCGCACCAAGCGGCCAATCCGGATTTCTCTCTTGAAAAGCGCGATGTGCGCGATCTCGAGCCGGGTGACGCGCTGTTTCGGGACGTGCGTCATGTTTTTCATTTTGCCGGGATAGGCGATATCGTGCCGTCGATCGAGCATCCCGCCGAATACATGTCGGCGAACGTGCAGGGTACGGTCAAGGTGCTCGAATGCGCGCGCGACGCTAAAGTGCGAAAACTGGTCTATGCGGCATCCTCCTCCTGTTACGGACTGGCTGCGACACCCACGCGCGAAGATCATCCGATCGAGCCGCACTATCCGTATGCCTTGTCGAAATGGATGGGCGAGGTTGCCTGCTTCCACTGGCACAAGGTCTACCGGTTGCCGGTGAATTCGGTCCGGATATTCAACGCTTACGGGACGCGCGTGCGAACGACCGGCGCATACGGCGCGGTATTCGGCGTGTTTTTCCGGCAGAAGCTCGCCGGCCGGTCGTTCACGGTAGTCGGCGACGGCTCGCAGACGCGGGATTTCCTGTATGTGACTGATGTTGCGGAGGCATTCCGTCTTGCGGCGGAATCCGCCAAGACGGGCGAGATCTGGAATTTGGGGGCGGGAAACCCGCAGTCGGTGAACCGGCTGGTGGACCTTCTTGGTGGCGAGAAGGAATATATTCCCAAGCGCCCGGGCGAGCCGGACTGCACTTGGGCCGACGTCAAAAAGATCCAGAAGGACTTGGGATGGCGGCCGCAAGTGCCGTTCGAAAAGGGCGTCGCCATGATGATGCAGGAGATTGATGTTTGGCGCGATGCCCCGCTATGGGATCCCAAGTCGATCTCGGTCGCAACTAAGACTTGGTTTGAATACCTCGGAAATCGACCATGAGCACACTCGCTTCGCTGACCGAAAAGTACCGGCACAAGATCAAGACGGTCGATGAATTGATCAAGGCGGTCGGGACGCGACCGCGCGAGAAAAAAGTGATTATGTGCCACGGCGTGTTCGATGTGGTGCATCCTGGCCACCTGCGCCACCTGATCTACGCCAAGAGCAAAGCCGATATCCTTGTTACCAGCATCACCGCCGACGCTCATATCACCAAGGGCCAGCATCGCCCTCATGTGCCGCAGGATCTACGCGCACTCAACCTTGCGGCGTTCGAACTGGTCGATTATGTTCTCATCGACACGGATGCGACTCCGCTCAAAAACATATCCCGCATCCAGCCTGACTATTTCGCGAAAGGCTACGAATACACGTCCAACGGCGTAGCTGCCAAAACGCAGGAAGAGTCGCAGATTCTGCATTCTTATGGCGGGGAACTGCTATTTACGCCGGGGGATATCGTTTACTCATCGAGCAAGCTGATCGAACTTGCACCGCCGGCGATCAAGCTCGAGAAACTCCTCACCTTCATGGATTCGGAAAAACTCACGTTCACCTCGCTCCGCGAAGCGCTCGACAAGCTCAAAGGCAAGCGTGTGCATGTGGTCGGCGACACCATAGTCGACAGCTATACGCGGACCGCGATGATAGGTGGGCAGACCAAGACGCCGACCATGAGTGTGCTCTACGAGGGGCGTGACGACTACATCGGTGGCGCGGCAATCGTTGCCGAGCATCTGCGCGCCGCCGGCGCGGAGGTTGTTTTTTCGACCGTTCTTGGCGACGACAAATTTAAGGATTTCGTGCTGAGTGGCCTTGCGAAGTCGGGCGTGGTGTGTCGTCCGATAATCGATTCGACGCGGCCGACGACCCACAAGAACGCTATCGTTGCGGGAGGGTATCGATTGCTGAAAATCGACACACTCGACAACCGCTCGATTTCCGATGATGTGTTGGCGACGTTATGCCAAGGCGTGCGGGAAACCGCGACTGACGCGGTGGTGTTCAGCGATTTTCGGCATGGCATTTACAACCGCCGTACGATCCCGCACCTGATATCAGCCATCCCTGCTGGTATCTACAAAGTGGCTGACAGCCAGGTAGCGAGCCGCTGGGGCAACATCACCGACTTCAAGGGTTTCGATCTGATCACACCCAATGAGCGTGAAGCGAGATTTGCGCTCGGCGATCAGGACTCGGGTATACGACCGCTCGCTTCGGCGCTCTATGATGCCGCTAAATGCAAGACCCTCATTCTCAAGCTTGGCGAACGTGGCGTGCTGACGTGCCGCAGCAGCGATCACAGTTCCCTGGATTCCTTCGGCGTGTTGGACAGTTTTGTCGAGCACGTTGTCGATGCGGTTGGTGCGGGCGATGCTTTGCTCGCTTACGCGACGTTGTCCAAGCTAGCGACCGGGTCGGACACGGTCGCAACCATACTCGGCTCGATTGCTGCGGCCTGTGCGTGCGAATACGACGGTAATATTCCGGTAACGCCGGAGGATGTCCGTCGAAAAATCGACACGGTCGAGCGCCAGGCAAATTACAGTTAGCATCAACGGTCGCATTATGCGCGTCATCGTCGTGGGCCTCGGAGTACAGGGACACAAGCGCCGGAAATTCGCGGGCGCGGATTTTGTCGCAGCGGTGGATCCGCTCAACACCCAGGCTGAATACCGAAAAATCGAGGATGTGCCGCTGGATAGCTATGATGCAGCGCTTGCCTGCATACCCGACGAACCGAAAATAGAAGTTCTGTCCTATCTGCTGGGTCACGGCAAGCACGTGCTGGTGGAAAAGCCGCTGTGGGCCGCGCAGGATGAAGATATCGAGCGCCTGCAGCGGATCGCCCGCGCCAACAAGGCCGTCTGCTACACCGCATACAACCACCGCTTCGAGCCGCATTTCGTGCGCATGCGCGAACTCGTGGCGTCGGGCCGGCTTGGGAAGATATATCGTTGCCGGATGTTTTACGGCAACGGTACGGCGCGCTTGGTGCGTGACTCGCAGTGGCGAGATCAGGGTGCGGGCGTGCTGCCTGATCTCGGCTCGCACCTGCTGGATACCGCGAAGTTCTGGTTCGGCGATGTGGGCGGGAAATTAGAAATTGTTTCGGTCAATTGCTTCGAAAACCGCGCACCGGACCATGTGGTGATTGGGTCGAACACGTCGGCGCCGAAACTAGAACTGGAAATGACGCTGCTCTCATGGCGCAATCACTTCACTTGCGATGTGTTCGCCGAGCGTGGCAGCGCGCATATCCGTTCGTTGTGCAAGTGGGGGCCCAGCACTTTCACGCTGCGCACGCGCCTGTTGCCGAGCGGGCGACCGCCCGAAGAATCGGTGACGCTTGCGCAGGACGATCCCACGTGGGAAATCGAATATGCGTACTTCAAGGCGCTGTGCAAGCGCGGCGTTGCCACCGATCTTGCCGATGACTTGTGGCTCAACCGGCAGTTACGCGAGCTCGGTGCAGCAGCATTGCAACAGGTGCAGTCATGAGCGGCAGTGTAGTCGGCTTTGCAGGAATGACGCATCTTGGCATCAATTCCGCAGCGGCTTGTGCAGCACGCGGTTTTGATACGGTGTGCTTCGATACGGATTCAGCGCTCATTGCGCGTCTCACGGCGGGCGACCTGCCCGTGGTCGAGCCGGATCTGCCGGAAATGCTTTGGCAGCACGCTGGGCGCATCCGATATTCCGCCGATCAGCGCGACCTTGCACGCTGCGACGTGGTATACATCGCAGCCGACGTGCCGACCGATGACTGCGGGCAGAGCAATCTCGCCGGCATCAGGGCATTGATCGGCGCGGTTGCGGCAGCACTGGCGCCTGCGGCAACGCTTGTCATTCTGTGCCAGGCCCCACCCGGGTTCACGCGCAGCCTCACGTTCGATTGCGCACGGCTTTATTATCAGGTCGAGACGCTGATTTTCGGCCGTGCGTTTGATCGCGCGATGCATCCAGAACGCATTATCGTGGGTTGCGCCGATCCGATGCAGCCCCTGCCCAGGCATTACAACGCTTTTCTGTCCGCGTTCGCGTGCCCCCTCCTGCCGATGCGGTATGAAAGCGCCGAACTTGCAAAAATTTCAATCAACTGCTGCTTGGTGGCTTCGGTCACCGTGGCAAACACGCTGGCGGAACTCAGCGAACGGATAGGCGCCGACTGGAGCGAGATCGCGCCGGCCTTGAAGCTCGATCGCCGTATCGGTCAATTTGCATACCTCGCGCCCGGCCTCGGCTTGGCGGGCGGCAACCTCGAGCGCGACCTCGCGACCGTATTGCAGTTGAGCCAGGAAACCGGCACAGAAGCGGGCCTGGTGCAGGCCTTCGTGCGCAATAGCCGGCACCGCCGTCATTGGGTATTGCGCACGTTGCATGCTGCAGTCATCGCACGCAAGCCGGATGCCGTCATTGCCGTGCTGGGCCTTGCGTACAAGGAAAACACCCACTCGACCAAGAATTCGCCGTCGCTGGCGTTGATCGCGCACCTTAAGCCATGGCGGTTGCGAGTGTTCGATCCGTTGGTGCTGGCGAACGTGGTCGATCACCCGAATTGTGCCGGTTTCGAGTCGGCGCTGGATGCGGCGAACGGTGCCGACGTGATTGCGATCATGACGCCGTGGCCGGCATTCCGCGAGCTGAAGCCGACCGATCTTAGGAGCCGATTGGCGGGAAAAGCGATTATTGATCCTTACCGCGTGCTCGACGAGGCAAGTGTCAAAGAAGCGGGGCTCGAATACTTTACGTTAGGCAAGCCGTGCCTGCACGGCGCATAATGGGTAACGATAACCATGCTCGAACATTTCAACGCAGCGCCAGTCAAGCCATCACGCGTAATCGTAATCGGAGCTGGCGGCTTTGTGGGCGGTGCTATCAACCGGTGTCTCTTGGCATGCGATGTCAAAACACTTGCGTTGACGCGCAGGCAAATCGACCTGATGGCGGTGGACGCCGCAGTGAAATTGAAATCCATGTTAAGGCCGGATGACAGCGTTGTCATGGTGTCGGCCATCGCACCGGCCAAGAACGTTGCGATGCTGATGCAGAACCTGCGGATGGCAGAGGCCGTATGCGAGGCGCTCGCCGCGGTGCCAATCCATCATTTGCTCTATATCAGCTCGGATGCTGTCTACGCCGATGATGCGAATCCCGTCACCGAAGAATCCTGCTGTGCGCCCTCGACGCTGCACGGCATGATGCACGCGGCACGCGAGTTGATGCTCAAAACCACCGTAACGGCACCGACTGCCATGCTGCGCCCGACACTGATCTACGGTGCAGGTGATCCGCATAACGGTTACGGACCGAATCGTTTTCGGCGGCAGACGCAGCGCGGCGAGGCGATTTCGCTGTTCGGCGAGGGTGAAGAGCAGCGCGATCACATCAGCGTGGATGATTTGGCAGAGATTGCGCGTTTGATGCTGTTTCACCGCAGCCGCGGCGCGCTCAATGCCGCAACCGGGGTGGCGACATCTTTTAACCGAATCGCTCACATCATTGCGGCGCAGTTCGGGAACAAGGTCAAGGTCCAGGAGAACCCGCGCACCGTACCGCGCCCGCACCTAGTGCATCGCTTTTTCGATATCACTGCATGTCGCCAGGCTTTTCCCGCGTTCCGGTTTACGCCGCTGGAAGAGGGACTGGCGCTGGCAATGAAGTTATCCGAGGAGAAGATCTGATGGCAGAAATCAATTTGCTGGCGCGGTTGCCGAAGTCCAAGCGCAATATTGAAAAGCGCAAGGAAGCGCAGACACCCGAGAACATCGCAATTTCGCGTCAATATGGAGAGCAGTATTTCGACGGTCCGCGCGAGGTCGGCTATGGCGGTTATCGCTACGACGGACGCTGGATACCTATCGCCGAAGATATCATCAAGCACTTCAGCCTCAAGCCCGGCGATCGCGTGCTCGATGTCGGATGCGCCAAGGGGTTCCTGGTGAAGGATTTGTTGAAAGTCTGTCCCGGACTCGAAGTATTCGGCCTGGATATCTCGGAATATGCGCTTATGCATTGCGAGCCGGAGGTGGTCGGGCGACTGCATCTGGGCAGTGGCGATAAACTTCCATTTCCGGACAACAGCTTCAGTGCAGTGATCTCCCTCAATACCATACATAACTTCGAGCGTCACGATGCAATACGTGCGGTGCGAGAGGTAGAGCGTCTCGCGCCGGGCCGTGGCTTCATTCAGGTCGATTCGTATCGAACGCCAGCCCAGCGGGAGCTGTTTTTGTCGTGGGTGTTGACTGCCAAGTTTCACGACTATCCGGATGGTTGGAACAAACTATTTAAAGAAGCCGGTTACACGGGCGACTGGTACTGGACGATACTAGAATAAGTAATTAAACTTGCGCCCTTAATTCAGGGAGAGGCAGCGAAAATTCAATGAAAACTTACGCCATTTTCGGGGCTGGCGGATCGTTTGGGATCCACACCGCGCTGTATCTGCTTGACAATGCCGATCCCAAGAAGGTCATTGGCGTCGGCCGCAATCCGTTGCGGCCAGAGCCTTTCTCGCTTAATGTCGAAAAGCGGAAAAATTACCAGTACCATGCGTTCCATCTTACGCATGAACTTGACTCGGTAATGGAGTTGCTCGACAAGGAGAAACCGCAGGTCATTATCAATTATGCCGCGCAAGGTGAAGGTGCGGTATCGTGGAAAAAATCCTGGCGGTTTTTCGAAACAAACTCAATGGCGCTTGCCAAGTTTTCAGAAGAGTTGATGTCGCGCGACTACATGGAGCGCTTTATTCAAATCGGGACCTCCGAACTTTACGGCTCGGTTGATTTTGCGGCGAAGGAAGATACGCCGATGCAGCCCACCAGTCCATATGCGGCGTCCAAAGCGGCATTCGACATGCATTTGTTGTCGATTTCAAAGGTCCTGAAATTCCCGATGAATATTATTCGACCGTCGAACGCCTACTGCCCGGGCCAGTTGCTGCACCGCGTGATTCCGAAAACCTTGGTATGCGGACTCCTTGGCAAGCGGCTGCCTTTGCACGGCGGCGGCCGTGCCGAAAAATCGTACATCCACGCGCGGGATCTTGCACGTGCGATTCATCTGGTTGATGAAAAAGCACCGCTCGGGACAGTCTACAACGCGGGGCCCAAAGATCCGACTTCGATTAAGCGCGTGGTGGAACTGTGCGCAGCGGCGCTGAAAATGCCATTCGATCAATTGTGCGAGATGACGGGTGACCGGCTCGGTCAGGATTCGCGTTACTGGCTGGATTCGAGTGCGATCAAGCGCGACGTTGGCTGGGAACCGCAAATTGGCTGGGAAGATGGCTTGGAGGAAATGGCATCCTGGGCGCGCAAGTACCTCGACCAGTTACGTGATTGGCCGATGGACTACGTGCTGCGCGCGTAATGCAGCGGACCATGGGAGTTCAGCGTAGCGAGAACTTTGATGCGGTCGCCGCTCGCCAGCGTTGCTTGCGCTACCGGCGGCGCATCCTTGATATCTCGCAGCAGGTGACGGCGCTGCATGTGGCGCCTGCGTTTTCCTGTCTGGAGATGGTCGACGTTATTTACAACGGGCTGATGCGCCGCGATCATTCGGGCAACGGCACGCAGGACAGTTTTGTGATGTCCAAGGGGCACGGCTGCCTTTCGCAGTACGTGATTCTTGAGGACTTTGGCATTCTCACCAAGAACGATCTTGACCGGTATTGCACGCCGCTCGGCAAGCTTGGTGCGCACCCGGATTATGGGGTGCCCGGGATCGAGGCATCCACCGGTTCGCTCGGCCATGGCATGGGGATCTCGGCGGGCATGGCCTATGCAGAAAAAATAAAAAAAACCGACCGGCAGGTTTTTGTAGTGCTGTCGGATGGCGAACTGCAGGAAGGATCGACGTGGGAAGCAATGATGATGGTCGCCAATCTCGGCCTGAATAATCTCGTCGCTTTTCTCGACCTGAATGATTTTCAGGGGCTGGGGCGCACGTCGGAAACCCATCCGCACTTTTACCCCGTGTTGGACAAGGCACGGGCTTTCGGGTGGGAAGCCGTCGAGGTCAATGGTCACGACGCAGCGGAAGTATTCAGCGCGGTGGCGACACGCAGTGGCGAGCGACCGTTCATGGTGGTCGGTAAAACGGTGAAAGGCAAGGGCGTGTCGTACATGGAGCATGTGCCGATCTGGCACTATCGTTCTCCGAACAAAGACGAGTATCAGAAGGCGTTGGCTGAGTTGGCCGAGGTGGCGTCATGAGAAACATGTTTGCCAATACGTTCTTCGAGGCAGGGCAGCAGGATCCGCGCCTGTGCGTGGTGGTTGCCGACATTTCTCCCGCCGGCGCCATGGACAAATTCCGGCAGACGTTTCCGGACCGATTCATCAATACCGGCGTTGCCGAACAGATTATGATCGGTTTGTGCGCTGGAATGGCGCTGCGCGGGCTGCGCCCGTTTGCATACACGATCGCGACGTTCACGCTGTTCCGCCCGTTCGAGTTTGTGCGAGACGATCTCTGTTACCACAATCTGCCGGTAACAGTTGTCGGCATCGGTGGCGGCATCACCTATTCCACGCTGGGCAGCACGCATCACGCGCAGGAGGATGTGGCGGTTGCCTGCGCGATCCCCAATATGGCAGTGATCGCGCCGTGCGATCCGCACGAAGCGCGCTTGGCGACGCTATGGTGCATCAAACAGGAACGCGGTCCGGTTTATCTGCGTTTGGGCAAAGCCGGCGAGCCAGACCTCACATCCAAGGCGATCGACGCGTTTGAATTCGGCAAGTTGCGTTATATCAAGCGCGGCGCCGATGTCTGCATCATCGGTTATGGCCCCATCCTCAAACTCGGATCGGATCTGGCCGCCAAATTCGAGGCACGCGGGGAAAGCGTTTCATTGGTATCGGCGCACACGGTAAAGCCGTTGGACGTGGAGGGCGTGAGCAAGGCGCTACACAGCCATAAACGCGTGATTGTGATCGAGGAAATGGCCCCGTATGGCGGCCTCGGTCCGCGCATCAAAGAAATCGCGTGGGACACCCGTGCCAAATGCCAGCTCGACAGCTTTGCTCTGCAGGACGAGTTTATTCACAACTATGGCAGCCATACCGAATTGCAAGCGGCGCACGGCCTTGATCTCAAGACCATTTCAGCCAAGCTCGGCTTGGCCTGATCCCCGCGCTGGTTGGCATAGCCACGCGCGGGTACCGCAAATCTTCCATTTCGCGCACGCGCTTTCATGACACTGCCGACTTTTATCGCTGCCCCCGGCAAGTTGCGTGGCGACGACGCGGTAGCCGCGTTGTTGGTCATGCCAGACGGCCACTACGTTATGCAGCTGCGCGACGATATTCCGCATATTTTTTATCCGGATCATTGGGGCTGCTTCGGCGGCGCAGTCAACGCTGGCGAAGCGCCGTTGCAGGCGCTGTATCGGGAGTTACATGAAGAACTTGAATTCGAAGTTACCGAGGCACGGGAATTTACGCGCTTCGATTTCGATTTCAGCTGGCTGGGGAAGAAACAGGAAAAGGTTTACCGCATCTATTTTGTGGTGCCAGTGTCGGATCAGGAATTTTCACGGTTTGTGCTGCACGAGGGTGCGGAATTCAAAGCGTTCACCGGTGCCGAGATTCTTACGCAGCCGCTCGTCACACCCTATGACTCATTCGCAATCTGGCTGCACATGAACCAAATCCGGTTTAGCTGACAGGTATTTCAGCGTCGTTGCTCACGCGCGCTTTGCGGCGTTGACAATATACCAGTCCATCGCTTTTTTGAGGCCTTCGACAACACCGTCGGTGGGGGCGTAGCCGAGCAGCTTTTTCGCCTTGCTGATGTCGGCCAGCGAATGCCGGATATCGCCCTGCCTGAGTTCACGGTGTAGCGGCTGCAACTGAGCAACGCGTGGGAAATGTGGCGCGAGCTCGGATCGAACCAGGGCAAAAAGCTGGTTAAGGGTCGTGCGCTCCTGCACGGCAACATTGTAGGCTTGGCCCACGGCTGCGGGATCTTCCACGGTAGCCGCCAGCAAATTGGCCTGCACCGCGTTTGCCACGAAGCAGAAATCGCGGCTGGTTTCGCCATCGCCGTTGATATAGACCGGCTCGCCCTTGAGCATGCTGGAGATCCATTTTGGAATGACCGCCGCGTACGCGCCATCGGGATCTTGGCGCGGCCCGAATACGTTGAAATAGCGCAGCCCCGTCGCATGAAAGCCGTAGCACCTGGAAAATATCGTGGCGTATTCCTCATTCGTCCGCTTGTTCAAGGCGTATGGCGAAAGCGGCACGCCGATTCTATCCTCAACCTTGGGCAGCGCAGGCTCGTCGCCATAGACCGAGCTCGATGATGCATACACCATGCGTTTTATTTTCGCATCGCGCGCCGCTAGGAGGATATTGAGAAAGCCGCCGCTGTTGACTTCGTGACTGAGGATTGGATCCACGACCGACCTGGGTACGCTGCCGACCGCAGCCTGATGGAGCACATAGGTCGCGCCCTCAACTGCGTGCCTGCAGTCGTCAAGCTTGCGAATATCTCCATCCACGAAGCGGAAGCGCTGCCATTGTTGCGAGGACACCTGCTCACGCACTTCTTCAAGATTGTGCGGATAACCCGTGGCGAAATTATCCAGACCAATGACATCCTGATCCAGTTTGAGCAGCGCTTCGAGCAGATTGGAGCCGATGAAGCCCGCCACGCCGGTCACCAGCCAGACGTACCGCTCGTTCAGCAGCCGGGTCTTGAGCGCACGGATGGCAGCAGGCATAGGTCAATACGAGCTACAGACGCCAGACCGCAAGACCGCGCCGCTTAAGCTCGTTGCAATCGAACTTCGATTTCACGTCGACGAAACATCCGCCCGCCTCCAGTTTTTCAATGTAATCAGGCACGGGTCTGGCCAGGAATTGGTCGTGAGCAACAGCGACGATCAGGGCCTGAGCCTTGGGTAGCGCATCCCACGGCAATAAGTCAATTCCGTATTCGCGATTCGCGTCTGAGGGTGATGCGACCGGATCATGCACCTGAACACGGATGCCGAAACGCTCTAGCTCACGCACGATATCGATAACTTTAGTGTTACGCAGGTCCGGGCAGTTTTCCTTGAACGTCACGCCCAGGACGCTGACTTTGGATCCCGTGACTTGCAGGCCGGCACGGACCATGTGCTTCACGGTTTGCTCTGCGACAAACTGTCCCATCGCGTCGTTGATCCGGCGCCCGGCGAGAATGACTTCCGGGTGATAGCCGAGCTTTTCTGCCTTGTGGGTCAGGTAATATGGATCAACTCCGATGCAGTGCCCGCCGACCAGCCCCGGCCGAAACGGAAGAAAATTCCATTTCGTGCCGGCTGCTTCCAGAACCTCCAGCGTATCGATGCCCAGCCTGTTAAATATTATGGCCAGCTCATTCATCAACGCGATATTGAGATCACGCTGTGTGTTCTCAATGACCTTCGCCGCTTCCGCGACTATGATGCTGCTTGCACGATGAATCCCGGCTTTGACCACTGTGCCGTATAGCTGCGCGACTTTCTGCAAAGTCTCCGGACTGTCTCCCGCGACTACCTTCATGATATTTGTTAGCGTGTGATTTTTGTCGCCCGGATTGACGCGCTCCGGTGAATAGCCGACATGAAAGCCGGTTTGCCATTTCATGCCCGAATGCTGCTCGAGGGCTGGTATACAAATTTCCTCGGTAGCACCGGGATAGACGGTCGATTCATAAACGATGACTGCACCCTTTTTCATATGCTCGCCCGCAATGCGGCTGGCTGCCAAGAGAGCAGAGAAGTCGGGCTGGTGTGCGGCATCTACCGGTGTGGGTACGGCAATGATGATGTAATCAGCCTGTGCGAGCGCATGCGCATCGTTCGTCACACGCAGCTTGGCGGCGACATCAAAATCAGCACGTGTCACTTCGCCATTGGGATCAATGCGGCTAGTGCAATCAGCGACACGCTGAACGGAAATATCGAAGCCAATGGTGTGAAAGTGTTTGCCGAATTCAACTGCAAGCGGCAGCCCTACGTAACCCAAGCCTATTACAGCGACTGTTGGCAAAAGCAATTTCCCGATGATTAAATTAAGCGGGGTGAACGCCTATCTTCGAAAAGGCAATGATCCCGAAACCAAATAGCAAGTATAAATGGAACTCCCCTTCGCAGGCTTATCCAAACAGGGCGGTAATTTTTTCGCGATTGGGTGTTGTCACGATGCCGTTTTCCGTGATTAGCGCTGTAATGAGTTCGGCAGGTGTTATGTCGAAAGCCGGATTGCGCACCAATACTTCCGATGGCGCCCACTGAGTGTCTGCAAATCCGCGTACTTCGTCTGAAGTGCGTTCTTCAATCGGTATGTGTACCCCACTGGGCAATTGCAAATCGATGGTGGAAAGCGGTGCGGCAACATAAAACGGTATGCTGTGCCGATTGGCGAGTACTGCCACCATATAGGTTCCTATCTTGTTCGCAACATCACCGTTGGCTGCGACGCGATCCGCACTCACAATGACGGCGTCCACATCACCATGGCTCATCAGATGTCCCGCCATATTGTCTGTGATCAGTGTCACCGGAATGCGTTCCTGCATGAGTTCCCACACGGTGAGACGCGCGCCCTGCAAAAAAGGCCGTGTCTCGTCGGCGAAGACCGAGATGTGTTTGCCGGCCTCGATAGCGGAACGTATAACGCCCAGCGCCGTGCCGTGACCCGCAGTGGCAAGCGCCCCCGCATTGCAATGCGTAAGCACCCGTGCTCCGTCCGCGAGCAGTGCCGAACCATGCCGTCCCATTTCTCGATTGATTTTCACGTCCTCGGCGAGAATGTTATGCGCTTCCTCGATCAGACGGTCGGCAATGCGCTCTGCGGGAAGCGATATCATCTGTTGCAGGAGCTCTCGCATCCGGCGCAGCGCCCAAAACAGGTTGACGGCTGTGGGGCAGCTTTTCCCCAGTAAGTCAAACGCCTGATTCATTTGCGCGAAGAAGTCGGATGGCGGGAAACCCCGGATACGCCGTGATTCCAACGCGACGCCATAGGCCGCCGCGCAACCGATGGCCGGGGCGCCGCGCAGGACCATGCTGCGTATGGCATCGGCCACGCCTTGTGCGGAATCATAGGCGAGATAATCGAAACGCGCCGGCAGTACCCGCTGATCAATCATTTCGATGCGGTTGTCCCGCCAGCGCAGCGTCTCGACGCCCGAAGACGGCACATAATGTGCCACGGTCATTCGCCCTCGAATTCGCAAAGGGCGAAAACCTTGTAGCCCTTCGCTTCCAATCGCTTGCGCCCGCCGATGTCCGGAAGATCGATGACAAAACAGCATTCCACGACGCTGCCGCCCGCCGACTCGATCAACGCGGCGCCCGCTTCCGCCGTTCCACCGGTAGCGATGAGGTCGTCCACCAACAGCACTTTCTCTCCCTTGCTGACGGCATCGATGTGAATCTCGACCCGGTCCGAGCCGTATTCGAGCTCATAATCGTGACCGATGGTCTCTGCGGGCAGTTTTCCCTTCTTGCGGATGGGAATAAAACCCTTGCCCAATTCATATGCCAAGGCTGCCCCGATGATGAACCCGCGCGACTCGATGCCGGCAACCTTGTCGATTTTGACGCTACTGTAGCGCTTTACGAGGTCGTTGATCGTCAGTTGAAAACCTACTGGATCCTTAAGTAGCGTGGTGATGTCGCGGAACATGATTCCGTGTTTGGGATAGTGGGGAATCGTGCGAATGTGTGACTTGATCGTCATGGCGATATCTCTCGTGTTTACGGATTAACGTTTCAGCACGCGTCCAGCCACCGCGTCTAGGCGCTTTACCATTTCGGAATCTCTCGCTTCAGGGGCCGTGATCAGCGCGTGCTCTAGGGATGTTTGACAGCCGTGCGGACAAAGGCCCGCCAGCCGCGCTATGGGGGCCGCCAGCTTGACGAGCGTGCGCGCTTTCTCGGCATTGGCGAGGAGGGTGCCGATGATCATTTCCACTGTCACGTGATCGTGATCAGGATGCCAGCAGTCGTAATCTGTCACCATGGCGACGGTTGCGTAACACATCTCCGCTTCGCGAGCGAGCTTCGCCTCGGGCATATTGGTCATGCCGATCACGTCGCAGTTCCATGATCGGTAGAGCGTAGACTCCGCGAGGCTGGAGAACTGCGGTCCTTCCATCACCAGATAGGTTCCGCCGCGTGTATGAGGGATGCCGGCTTCCACCGCAGCTTGCCCGACCGCATCGCCGAGGCGCGCGCAGACCGGATGCGCCATTGAGACATGGGCGACCAAACCGCTGCCGAAAAAGGATTTGGCGCGGGCAAATGTCCGATCAATGAACTGATCCACGATCACGAACATGCCCGGCGCAAGATGCTCCTTCAGCGAACCTACGGCGCTCACAGAAACGATTTGCGTGGCGCCCGCGCGTTTCAGCGCGTCGATGTTGGCGCGAAAGTTGATTTCCGACGGCGGTATACGATGTCCGCGCCCGTGCCGCGGCAGGAAAGCCATCGGCTGGCCATTCAGTTCACCGAGCAACAGTTCGTCGGACGGTGTGCCGAACGGCGAATTCACTTTCACCCACCGCGTGTTGGCGAGCCCCTCGATGTTATAAACACCGCTCCCGCCGATAACCGCCAGCATGCCCTATTTCTCCCTGTTTTCCGGCCTTGCTCCGAGATTCAGATATGATATTTAGTCATTTAAAATAAAATAGTTAACGAATCATACCGCATGCTACATAGTACTCATTAAAACATCGCCGTTTCAAATAACGCGGTCGTTGCCTCCATCCACTGGGACTTGGGCGCCGGTCGTCTTGGCGAACAGGGGGCCGCACATCTCAGCAGCGAGTTCAGCCACGTCGCGGCTTCTGACTTCGGTTCTGAGAACATTATTGGTTTTGTACTCCGCAACCGACAGGCCATAGTGCTTGGCGCGCGCGGCGAGTACGTCATCCGACCAGATGGCGGTATCGAACACGGCATTGGGATGGATCGTGTTCACGCGGATGTTTTCGGCACCCCATTCCAGCGCAGCAACGCGGGCAAGCTGCGTCAGCGCAGCCTTCGATGCCGAGTACGCCGCCGCACCTGGCCCCGGCGCGGGCACATTCTTGGATCCGACAATGACGACGCGCCCGCCGTTCGGCGCCTGCTTGAGCAGCGGCAGGCATTCGCGCATCAGCGCGAGGTTGGCATCGAGGTTGACTCGCATCACCTGCCGCCACTCATTGCTTGCCAACGACTCGATACGTGTGCCTCCCGGAAAGATTCCGGCATTGAGCACCAGCATGTCGAGGCCGCCGAATGCGCGTACGCCTGACTCCAGCGCAGCAACCAGAGCATCGTCCGACGTTACGTCGCACTTGAGTCCCAGGAAATCCGGTCGGCCGGCAAAGACATTGTCGATTTCCGCGCTGATATCGAGCCCGACTACCGCCGCGCCCCGCTTGAGAAAGGATTCCGCGCACGCTTTGCCGATGCCCGACGCGGCGCCGGTGATGAGTGCCACCTCGCCGGCAAAAACCGGAGGTGTGCCGGCTTTCTTCAGCTTTGCCTGTTCAAGATCCCAGTACTCGACGTCGAAGATATCCTTCTCGGGCAATGCCTGCCAGCCGCCGAGCGCAGTCGCGCGCAGGATGATGTCGATGGTGTGGGCATAGATGTCGTGTACTATTTTTGCGTCCTTCGCCGAGCGTCCGACGCACCCCAATCCGAACGCTTTATCGAGAATTACTCGTGGCGCCGGATCTAGCATGGTTTTGGGCGTCTTTGCGGCAGGCGCATTGCATTCGAAATAGGTACGATAGGTTTCGGCGTATGCCAGTACGTCACGCCCCACCATTGGCAGTCTTTTGGTGCGGATGGAATGATCTGGCGTTGCTGGCCCCTGCTGTGAAAGACGCCTTACGTCGTCACGCCGCGCGAATTCCAGAAATCCGGGTTGGGCATGCGTGGCAAGAACGACTGGAAAACCAGCGCATGACGAGACTTCGCGACGCAACTCTGCAATCTCCAGCCGCAACGCATGTGATACAGGCTGCTCAACGGGCACTGGAAGCCTCCAGGCACTGTGTCGCGCGAGGTAATCTTCGGCGCGCGATACCAACGCGATCATGCGGTCATAAGACTCCCGCGCAGTGTTTCCAAACGAAAAAATTCCATGGTTCATCAATACCATACCGATCGTTCCCGAGTGCGCTTGTGCCGGGAACAGTCGCGCGCTCAACCGCGCAAGATCGAATCCAGGCATCACATATGGGATCACGACTACGTCGTTGCCGAAGATTTCATGAATCCGCTGTTCCCCGTCCGCTGTGTTGGCTATCGCAAGTAAAGCATCCGCGTGTGTATGATCGACGAAGGCGTAAGGAAGTATAGCGTGTAGAATGGTTTCCACTGAGGGTGCCGGTGCACCGGCCCGGATCATCTGCGTAGAAAGCTCATTCATCATCTCAGGGTCGGATAGGGAATCCAGTAGCGCGAGCTTAAGCAAATGATCCATTCGTACCGGCGAGAAGCCTGGCTCCTGGATTGTCTCCAAGTCCCACCCGCTCCCCTTTACGTAGAGAATCTTCTCGGATTCTCCAACGGCATTTGTTTCTACGACCTTGACGGAAGTGTTGCCACCCCCGTGTAGCACAAGCGTATGGTCGCGACCCAGCAACTGCGAGGAGTATACCCGAAGGGAAAGATTACTCTCGTGTGTGGCGGCTTCTTGTGCTTGCCAAAGATTTAGCATCATCTATTACTCGGATCGATTAGCCAACATTTAATTTGAAGCGATGTGCCTCAAATATTCATATTTGAAGTAGACCTTTGGCCTTCACAGTAGACAAGTTGCAATGGAAACGATTTTATCGTGCCCCGGCATCTCAGTGCCACACGAAATTGCGCCCCGGCACAATATACAATAACGGCGCACCGTGCCATTATTGTCGTAGCCATGTGCCGGGCGGATTGCAGCAGTTGGTGACGGATGCCCTATTTTGCGAGTGTAGTTGGCAACGATGTGCTTACTGCTAACAGCTCCTTCAGGCTGGTTTGAATCTGATATTCCCACGCCAGCATTTCAATGCCAAAAATTCGTTTGATCTTTTCTTTGCTTGTGGATGCATTAAGCGGCCGCGCCGCAGGTAACGGATAGTTTTCGGTTGTGGCCGCGCGAACCGTGGCATGCACGGCCCACTCGCCAGGGAAACCTGCGGCGATTTTAACGATTTCTTTCGCGAGGTCAAAGCGCGACGTGTACCCGCTTGCCGACAAGTGAAATACCCCGATATGTTCGTTAGCGCCCCTGAATTTTTCAAGCAATTCGGTAGTCGTCTTCGCGAGTTCTCGTGCCGAGGTGGGCGAACCTATCTGATCGTCAACAACAGCGATTTCCTTCCGTTCCCTAGCGAGCCGGAGCATGGTTAAGACGAAATTAGTGCTGCGGGGGCTGTAAATCCAGCTAGTACGCAATATCAAATGTGCGCAGCCCACGGCAGCTATGGCGCGCTCTCCCTCGAGCTTCGATTTTCCGTACACGTTGACCGGATTCGGCGTGTCGTCTTCGACATACGGCGCCGCGCTCGTGCCATCGAATACATAGTCGGTCGAGTAATGAACGAGTAGCGCGTTGATACGCTTGGCTTCCTCCGCCATGATGCCGGGCGCCGTTGCGTTTATCTGCATGGCAAGTTCGGCTTCCACTTCGGCCTTATCCACCGCCGTATAGCCCGCCGCATTGACGATGATGTCGGGCGACAGGTCGCGTATCACCTTGCGAATGGCGTCCGGCTGTGTCAGATCCAGTTGCCCGCGATCAAGTGCAATGACGCTCCCGACGGCAGGCAACGCGCGTTCTAATTCCCAGCCGACTTGGCCGTTCTTGCCGATCAACAAAATGGTCTTCACGGAAAAACCTCGGCGGCGAGAAAGGGCGTGCCGCCCTGATCTTTTGGTGACAGCACCGGCATGCCTTGCAGCGGCCATGAGATATTCAAGGTTGGGTCATCCCAAGCAATACAGCGTTCATGCGCCGGCGCCCAGTAATCTGTTGTTTTATAAAGAAATTCAGCGTGGTCGCTGACGACAAGAAAACCATGTGCGAAACCCGGAGGGATCCACAACATCCGCCGGTTGGCTGCAGATAGCGTCACTGATACCCACTGTCCAAAAGTCGCTGAGTTTTTGCGCACATCCACCACGACATCAAAGACTTCGCCTTCGGTGACGCGAACCAGCTTACCCTGCGGCTGATTGATCTGGTAATGCAACCCGCGCAGTACGTTTTTGGCGCTTCGCGTGTGGTTATCCTGCACGAACTGAGCGGTTATGCCGGTTTTTTCGGCAAAGTCGCGTGCGTTGTAGCTTTCGAAAAAAAAGCCGCGCGCGTCCCCATACACCTTGGGCTCGATGATCAAAACATCAGGCAGGCTGGACGGCAGGACGTTCATTGCTGGTGTTGCTCCTTCAGCACGTCCCTCAGGTATTTGCCGTAGGGACTGTTGCCCATCGCGGCGGCATTGGCCTCAAGCCGGCTGGCCGTTATGTAGCCCATGCGATAGGCGATTTCTTCGGGGCAGGCGATTTTCAATCCTTGTCGTTTTTCAATGGTTTCGATGAACATCGAAGCTTCCAGCAGAGATTCATGTGTGCCGGTATCAAGCCAGGCAACGCCGCGGCCCAACCGCGTGACGGAAAGCTCGCCGCGCCGCAGGTATTCATTGTTGACGTCGGTGATTTCGAGTTCGCCGCGTGCGGACGGTTTCAAGCTGCGCGCGATGTCGACGACCTTGTTGTCGTAGACAAAAAATCCGGTAACCGCATAGCGGGATTTCGGTTGTTTGGGTTTTTCCTCGATCGAGATGGCCTTGCCGTGCTTGTCGAACTCAACCACGCCCGAGCGCTCGGGATCCTGCACCTGATAGGCAAAAATGGTGGCGCCCGTTGTTCTTGCGGTCGCGGCCTTCAGGTCGCGCGTCAGATCATGGCCGTAGAAAATATTGTCGCCGAGTATCAGTGTGCAGGGCCCGTTGCCGATGAAATCGGCGCCGATGATAAACGCCTGCGGCAAGCCATCAGGACTCGGTTGCACCGCATAGGTGATGTCAAGTCCCCACTGGTGGCCGTCGCCGAGCAATTGTTGAAAGCGTGGCGTGTCTTGCGGCGTGGAAATCAGGAGAATGTCGCGTATGCCCGCCAGCATCAGCGTTGACAGCGGGTAATACACCATCGGTTTGTCGTACACCGGCAGCAGTTGTTTGGACACCACTTGCGTGGCCGGATAGAGGCGCGTACCGGAGCCTCCCGCCAGAACTATGCCTTTCATGCGGTACCTCGGTGGGTGTAATTGGTTTCGACCCAGTTGCGATACGCGCCGCTGCTTACGTTGCGCACCCAGTCCTCGTTGGCCAGATACCACATCACGGTTTTGCGTAATCCCTCCTCGAATTTTTCGGCAGGCTCCCACCCGAGTTCATCCTTTATCTTGGAGGCGTTGATGGCGTAGCGCCGGTCGTGCCCCGGACGGTCTTTCACATAGGCAATCAGTTTTGCATGCGGCGCGCCGCCCGGCCGCAATTCATCCAGGATCGCACACAAGATGTTCACCACCTCGATATTCGCCTTTTCACTGTTGCCGCCGATATTGTAAGTCTCGCCGGTGCGCCCCTCATGCAACGCGACGCGAATGCCCGCGCAATGGTCGGTCACATGGAGCCAGTCGCGCACTTGCCGGCCGTCGCCATAAACCGGTAGCGGCTTTTGTTCGCACGCGTTACGTATCATCAGCGGAATCAGTTTTTCAGGAAACTGCAAAGGGCCATAATTGTTAGAGCAATTGGTTGTTATCGTCGGCAAGCCATAGGTATGGTGATAAGCCCGTACCAAATGATCCGCGGCGGCTTTCGAAGCTGCGTAAGGGCTGTTGGGTGCATAAGCAGTGTGTTCGCTGAAGGCGGGATCGGCAGGGCCCAATGAGCCGTAAACCTCATCAGTAGAGACATGCAGAAATCGAAAATTGCGTCTCGCGGGTTCTGCAAGCGCGGTCCAATACGTGCGGGCTTCCTCCAGCAGATTAAAGGTGCCCGTGATATTGGTTTGCACGAATTCCGCCGGTCCGTATATGGAGCGATCGACATGGCTCTCGGCCGCAAAATGCACGATGGCGCCGGGTTGATGTTGCTTCAACAAACCGGCAACCAGCGCGTGATCGTTAATATCGCCTTTAACGAAGACGTGGCGCGGGTCACCGCGAAGGCTTGCCAGATTGCCGGGGTTGCCCGCGTAAGTGAGCTTGTCCAGATTGAGCACGGGCGTACCGACAGTCGAAAGCCAGTCGAGTATAAAATTTGCGCCGATAAATCCTGCGCCGCCGGTGACGAGTATCAACGCTTCGCTCCGGTGCGGGTGCTCAGTGGCAGATGGTTCATGTCGTGCATCGTATCGTTAATCAAGAAGTAGGCATTTCCATCCGCAGATGCTAACCTGTGCAGCAGGTGGGCCGGATCACAAAGACAATAAGATTTATCAATTATAACAAATACATACGGCCAGTAATCCTACAATCGCCATGCACATGCCGCGAATTCTTCTGGTCAAAACATCGTCACTGGGCGATGTGGTTCACAACCTTCCCGTGGTTGGCGATATCCGCCAGCACGCACCGAACGCCGAGATCGATTGGGTAGTCGAAGAATCGTTTGCCGCGATACCGCGCATGCATCCGGCGGTGCGTGGCGTGATACCGGTGGCGCTGCGCCGCTGGCGGCGTGATTTGTCGAGCGCGAAAACGCGAGCAGAGATTTGTGCTTCCCTTGGCAAGCTGCGCGAACGCGAATACGACGCGATCATCGATACCCAAGGCCTGCTGAAAAGTGCGATGGTGGCACGAGCCGCACGCGGCCATTGTTTTGGGCTGGATTGGCGTAGTTCGCGCGAGCCGTTGCGGTTTCTGTATGACCGTACCTTCCGCGTGCCGTGGGGCCAACATGCCGTGAGGCGCAATCGCAGTTTGGCGGCGCAGGCGCTGGGCTATGGCATGTCGCCTGAACCCGGTTACGGCATTTCGGCACAGCCGCGCGATTTTTCCTGGTTGCCTGGCAAGCGCTACGCCGTGTTGTTGCACGCGACCAGCGCTGAGCGCAAGTTATGGCCGGAAAGTCATTGGATTGAATTATGTAATTATTTGTTTTTAAATGATATTTTTTGTATCCTGCCATGGGGAAGCGCAATCGAGCGTGAGCGCAGCGAAAGGCTTGCGGCTGGTGCGAAAGGCGGCGTCGTGGCGCCACCTGCGCTCACACTGGACGAGCTTGCCGCGCTACTTGCCGGCGCGCAAGGCGTGGTGGGCGTGGACACCGGACTCACGCATCTCGCAGCAGCGCTGGGTGCGCCGGCGCTCGGCATTTACGTCGCGACAGATCCTACCGCGACGGGTATTTACCGCGCGCCGCATGCGATGAATCTTGGCGGCATAGGCGCGCCGCCCGCCGTCGCGCATGTGATCGACGCTTGGAAAACAGTGACCGCATGAACATGCCGCGTTTCGCTTACAGCGTACTGCTCTATCTGGCGTTGCCCTATGTGTTGCTGCGGTTGTGGTGGCGTTCACGCCGTCAGCCGCAATACGCACAACATATCGGCGAGCGCTTTGGTTTGTATCGTGGCGAAACGTCCGCGCAGCCGCTGATCTGGTTGCACGCGGTGTCTGTTGGTGAAACGCGCGCGACCGAGCCGCTGGTGCGCGCATTGCGCGACCAATATCCCGGCCATCGCATCCTGATCACGCACATGACGCCCACCGGGCGCGAAGCGGGTGAGGACCTGTTCGGCGATGATGTCATGCGCCATTATTTACCCTACGATTACCCCGGCGCAGTGCGGCGCTTTCTCGACCATTTTCGTCCGCGCATCGGCCTGTTGATGGAAACGGAAATCTGGCCGAATCTGGTTCACGCCTGCAAGGCGCGCGGCGTGCCCCTGCATTTGGTGAATGCGCGATTGTCCGAAAAATCCTTCGCCAATTATCTGCGCATGCGCACGCTGATTTCCGCGACGCTGGGCAAACTCACCGCGATTGCCGCGCAAACTGCGGCAGACGCACAACGCTTTACCGCGCTGGGCGCACAAAATATTTCGGTTTTCGGCAATCTCAAATTCGATGTCGATCCGCCGCCGGCGCTGCTCTCGGAGGGCGCGCGGCTGCGTGCGAGCCTGGGCGCACGTTTGGTGCTGCTGGCAGCCAGCACGCGCGACGGCGAAGAACAATTGTTGATCGAGCATCAATGTCATGCGCTACATGACGTGCCGAACCTGCTGCTGGTGCTGGTGCCGCGCCATCCGCAACGCTTTGATGAAGTCGCCGCTTTGCTTGGCAAACAGGGCGTGCGTTATCAGCGGCGCAGCGAAAACACAAAAACTCGCGCGGCCATTCGCGCCGACACGCAAGTGCTGCTGGGCGACAGCATGGGCGAGATGTTTGCGTACTACGCGGCGTGTGACGTGGCGTTTATCGGCGGCAGCTTATTGTCGTTTGGCGGGCAGAATTTGATCGAAGCGAGCGCGGTGGGCAAGCCCGCGCTCGTCGGGCCGCATACCTACAATTTTGCGGATGCCGCCGAGAACGCAATCACGGCAGGCGCCGCGCTGCGCGTGATGGATGCGGCGGATCTTGCGCGTAAAGCATCCGCGTTGCTGACGCATCCGGCGCTGATAAAACGCATGGGCGACGCCGCGCTGCAATTCAGTCAAACGCATCGCGGCGCGGCGAAAAAACTGGTGGAGACGCTGCGCTTTTAGCGCGTGTAGACGGCGTTTTCGGTGACGACCACATCCACCGGCAGATCGCTTTCGCACAACGGCACGTCGGCGACCATCTGGCATTCGAATGCGCCGGCAATAACCGCGGGACGGATGGAAAAGCGCGCCAGCAGTTGGTCGTAATAACCGCCGCCGTAACCCAGCCGTTCGCCGCGCTGGGTAAACGCCACGCCCGGCGCCAGCACCAGATCGATTTCACCCGGCGGCGCAGGCTCGCAGCGGTCAGGACGAGGCTCTCGTATACCCCAAACGCCGGGCTGCAAATCGGTCTCCAGATTATTGACCCAATATAGTTGCAGGCTGTGCGAGGCCCGATCCACTCTGGGCAGCGCAAGTTTTTTGTGCGCCATCACATGCGACAGCAGCGCCCCGGTATCAATCTCGCTACCCATGCCGGCATAAGCCAGCACGCTGCGCGCGCGCGCAAAGCATTCCAGCGCCAGAATTTGGCTGGTGATGCGGGTGCCGGCTGCGGCGCGAGCCGATGACTCCTGCGCATCGCGCCGGCGAATGATGTCACCACGAAGATTTTTTTTTGCCGCCGACAGTGACAGCCGATCCGGCGCGTCGGTCATGCCGGATACGAACTACTTGCGTTCCAGCCAGGCGCTGACCGCCGAGAGGTCTTCTTCGGCGAGCCGTCCCACGGACGCCTTCAGCCGCAACGTGGAAAGAATGTAATTGTATTTGGCCTGCGCAAGATCGCGCCGCGCCGAGAAAAGCTGTTGTTGCGCGTTGAGCACATCCACCTGCGTGCGCACGCCCACTTCGCGTCCGAGGCGCGAGGAATCGAGCGCGCTTTGCGACGAGGTGAGTGCCGCTTCGAGCGCCTTGACCTGCGCGATGCCGCTGGTGACGCCCAAATAATTCTGCCGTGCATTGAGTTCGGCGGTGCGGCGCGCGTTTTCAAGATCGTGGCGCGCTTTGTCTTCATTGGCGATAGCCTCGCGCACGCGCGAATTGACCAGCCCGCCCTGATAGATCGGCACCGCCAGTTGCAGGCCGATAATCTTGTTGTTGACGTCGTTACCCGCGCCGCCAAAGGTACCAGCGCCGGTGCGGTTTTCGCTCCAAGTGGCGAAGGCATCGAGCGTCGGATAGTGCGCGGCACGATTACGTTCCACTTCCTGATTGGCCAGCGTGGCGCCGGATTGCGCGGCGCGCACCTGATGGTTGCTGCCGCGCGCTTCCTCGACCCATTTGTCCATGGCGGCGGGTTCCGGCGACAGCAGTTTCAGCGCAGGGCTTAACGGCGAGAGCGCGGGCGCGGCGCGGCCAATTAATTGCTCCAGCGCGCGGGTCTTGATTTCGAGGTCGCTGCGCGCGGCGATTTCCTGCGATACCGAAAGATCGTACCGCGCCTGCGCTTCGTGCGTATCAGTGATGGTCGCCGTGCCGACCTCAAAGCTGATTTTGGCCTGCGCGAGCTGTTCGGCAATCGCGGTTTTCTGCGCGCCGGCGAGCGCGACATTATCCTGCGCCAGCAGCACGTCCAGATAAGCCTGCGCTACCCGCGTGATCAGATCCTGCGCCGCCAGCGCGAGTACGGCGTCGGACTGTTCCAGTTGTGTTTTTGACTGCTCATACACGACGGTGTTCTGCCGCCGGTAGATCGGCTGCGTGATCGACAGCGACAACACATTGGAGTTGAAACGCGTATTGTTGTCGACGGTCGCCGGATCGCGGAAATTGATACTGCGGTCGTTATATTGGGTCGATGCGGAAAGCGAAGCGGACGGCAGCAATCCGCTGCGTCCCTGCGGCAGTTTTTCCTGTGCCGCGGCCCAAGCTGCCCGCGCGCTGCCGTACACCGCGTCCGAGCTTTTCGCCAAGCGAAAAACTTCCAGCAGATCAGCGCCGTAAGCAGGCAAACTCACGCCGGCGCCAACGGCCACAGCCAATAACGTCGAGATGTGCGTCGAAACGCGCGTGCGGACGGGTTTCATTTCAGAACACAAACCGCGTGCGCTGCGGCGCATTACGCAGCGCAGGAATCACGGTTTCAAACAGGCTGGTCGTGCCGTACATACCGGTCTGCGTGCAGGTAATGATTTGCGCTTCCATCGCCGGTGCCATGCCCACCACGGCAAACAATCGGCCGCCGGCTTTGAGGTTTTGTTGAAACGCCTCGGCCAACACCGGCGTTGATCCCGTCAATACGATCACATCATAGGGGCCATGTTTATCCCAGCCGCGCGCCGCGTCGCCGGTTTCGAGCGTGACATTGTGTATGCCGTGCCGCGCCAGCCGCGCGCCGGCGCTGACGGTAAAATCATCAACGATATCCACGCTGTAAACATGCGCGCCCTGACTTGCGAGCAATGCGGTCATGTAGCCGCTGCCGGTGCCGATTTCGAGTATGCGGTCATCGGCATTGACACCGAGCGCCTGCAATATGCGCGCTTCGAGTTTTGGCGAGAGCATGGCTTCGCCGTGCCCGATGGGAATCTCAAGATCGCCGAACGCGAGCGCTTTGTGGCTGTCAGGCACGTAATCTTCCCGCTTTACCTTCAACAGCAAGTCAAGCACCTTGGGGTCGAGCACTTCCCACGGGCGGATTTGCTGCTCCACCATATTGAAGCGGGCGCGTTCGATATCCATGCTCATAATCGGATTGCGTAACCGGTTGAAAATAAAACAATTTTACTGAGGATGCGGCAGGAAGGGCTGCGTGATTTTCCTTGCAATTATCCCACAATTCCTTTAGCGTAAGCGCACACGTTAGGGGTCCCCAGTCAGTATCGCTGGGGTGAGAAAGACCCTCGGAACCTGATGCGGGTAATGCCGCCGTAGGGAAGCGTGGTGCGGTAAACGTAATTCTTACCGTCCTCGCTCCCTTCACTTTTTTTGTTGAGGAGCAACCATGAACGCCAATCCGCAATTTCTGAACACCACCGCGCATGTTGATGAGGCAGCCGTCAAATCGTTGCCCAATTCGCGCAAGGTTTACATCGAAGGCTCGCGCCCGGATATTCGCGTGCCGATGCGCGAGATTTCGCAATCCGACACGCCCGCGGGCATGGGCCACGAAAAAAATCCGCCGATTTTTGTCTACGACACTTCGGGGCCGTATACCGACCCGGCGGCAAAAATCGATATCCGGTCCGGCCTTGCACCACTGCGTCAGAAGTGGATTGAAGAGCGCAACGACACCGAAATCATGAGCGGGCCCAGCTCTGATTATGGCCGTGAACGCCTCGCTGATCCCAAGCTCGCCAGCCTGCGCTTTAACCTGCACCGCCAGCCGCGCCGCGCCAAAGCCGGCATGAACGTATCGCAAATGCACTACGCGCGCAAAGGCATCATTACGCCGGAGATGGAATACATCGCCATCCGCGAAAATCAAAAATGCGAAGGGCTGATTGCGCTCTTGACCAAACAGCATCCCGGCCACAATTTCGGCGCGAGCATACCCAAGGCGATCACGCCGGAATTCGTGCGTGACGAAGTGGCGCGCGGCCGCGCAATCATCCCGTTGAACATCAACCATCCGGAAATCGAGCCGATGATCATCGGCCGCAATTTCCTGGTGAAAATCAACGCCAACATCGGCAACTCGGCATTATCAAGCGGCATTCAGGAAGAAGTGGAAAAAATGACCTGGTCGATCCGCTGGGGCGGCGACACGGTGATGGATTTGTCCACCGGCAAACACATCCACGAAACGCGCGAGTGGATCATGCGCAATTCGCCGGTGCCCATCGGCACCGTGCCGATTTATCAGGCACTCGAAAAGGTGGACGGCAAAGCCGAAGAACTGACGTGGGAAATTTATCGCGACACGCTGATCGAGCAATGCGAGCAGGGCGTGGATTATTTCACCGTGCATGCTGGCGTGCGTCTGCCGTACATCCCCATGACCGCCAAGCGCATGACCGGCATCGTGTCGCGCGGCGGCTCCATCATGGCGAAGTGGTGCCTCGCGCACCACAAGGAAAGTTTCCTTTACACGCACTTTGAAGACATCTGCGAATTGTTGAAGCAATACGACGTGTCGTTCTCCTTGGGTGATGGCCTGCGTCCCGGCTCGATTTATGACGCCAACGACGAAGCGCAGTTGGCCGAACTCGCCACCCTCGGCGAGCTCACCAAAATCGCGTGGAAGCACGACGTGCAGACCATGATCGAGGGCCCCGGCCATGTCCCCATGCACATGATTAAAGAGAACATGGATCTGCAACTGAAAATCTGCCACGAAGCGCCGTTCTACACGCTGGGGCCGTTGACCACCGACATTGCACCGGGCTACGACCACATCACCAGCGCTATTGGCGCGGCGATGATCGGCTGGTACGGCACGGCGATGCTGTGTTACGTCACGCCGAAAGAGCATCTGGGCTTGCCGGACAAAGACGACGTCAAAGACGGCATCATGGCGTACAAAATTGCCGCGCACGCCGCCGATCTCGCCAAGGGCCACCCCGGCGCGCAGATCCGCGATAACGCGCTGTCAAAAGCGCGCTTTGAATTCCGTTGGGACGATCAATTCAATTTAGGTCTCGACCCCGACAAAGCCAAAGAGTTTCACGACGAGACCTTGCCGCAGGATGGCGCCAAGCTCGCGCACTTTTGTTCGATGTGCGGACCGCATTTCTGCTCGATGAAAATCACCCAGGACGTGCGCGACTACGCGGCCAAGCAAGGCCTGGACGAAAAAGACGCGCTCGCCAAAGGCATGGAACAGAAGTCGATTGAGTTCGTGAAGAAGGGTGCCGAGGTCTATCACAAGGTTTGATGCATCGGCGACGGTAAAAATAGCTCATAAAAACAAATACTTACGTTTTTATCGGCGCGATGTACACGCGGCGCAATCCACCGCGTTAGATGAGTATCCTTTCTACTTGGGTGGGTGCGCAAATGAACCTTCGATATCTGTTGAGCGTGGCCGTTGCAGGATGGGTGTTGAGCCAGCCGGTGGCTGCACAAAGTCGGGATCCTTTCGAAAAGCTCGAAGCCATCAATCCCGAGATGCTGTTCAAGGGCCTCATCCGTGAAGACGACGTGTCGCTGTTATTCCAGCATATCCGCGAATCGATGGCGGCTTCCGCGCGCGGCGAGGAGGCAGCGCCGTCCGATGCCATGACCCGGCGGACGGAGCAGATTCAGCGTGAGGTTGCCGCGCGCGGCGGCGTGTTGATGGGTGTACTGCTCTCGGCTTTCGAGTCAGCCGCGAAGCAAATGGTGCGCGAAGGGTTAGGCGAGTTTTCGACGCGGCAATCCGCGCCGCGCCGTGCGCCCCCGGCGCCCAACCCATCTGCCAACGCGATAGACTGACGGCGAGGTAAGTCCATCGGGTCTTCCCGGCTCAGCCGGGCCGGCGCCTTCGTGTGATAGCATGCGGCAACTTTTTTGAGTCCGCATGACTGATTCCTATCTTGTCGCGATTATCCTCGGCATCGTCGAAGGCCTGACCGAATTTCTGCCGATCTCCAGCACCGGGCATTTGATCCTTGCTGGTGATTTACTCGGCTATCACAGCGAAAAAGCCAAGGTCTTTGAAATCGTCATCCAGACCGGCGCCATGCTCGCCATCGTGTGGGAATACCGGCGCCGTTTTCTCGGCGTGGCGATGGGCGCGTTCAGCGATCCCGTGGCGCAGCGCTTCATTGTCAATCTGATCGTTGCGTTTATCCCCGCCGCTATACTCGGATTGACATTCGGCGGCTTTATCAAGAGCCATCTGTTTTTCGCCGTGCCGGTGGCGCTGGCGTTCATTATTGGCGGCGTGATTATTTTGTGGGTCGAACGGGGCGGCCAAAAAACACGTGTTGATCGCGTGATCAACGTGGACGACATGACCTGGCGGGACGCGCTTAAAGTCGGCGTCGCGCAAACCTTCGCGCTGATTCCCGGCACCTCGCGCTCCGGCGCGACGATTATCGGCGGCATGCTGTTCGGCCTGTCGCGCAAAGTGGCCACCGAGTTTTCGTTTTTTCTCGCGGTGCCCACGCTGGTGGCGGCGGGCGCCTACAGTCTGATCAAACATCGCGCGCTGTTGAGCGTGGACGACATCGGATTTTTCGCCGTGGGTTCGTTCACCGCGTTTGTGTCCGCGTTTATTTGCGTGCGCTGGTTGCTGCGCTACATCACCACGCATGATTTCACCGTGTTCGCGTGGTATCGCATTGTTTTCGGACTGGTGATTCTGGCCACCGCGTATACCGGTGTGCTGCAATGGCCGTCGTAAACAGCATTTAAAAACATCATGTTACTGGATCGGTATCGCGCGCTGTTTCGCGTGCCCGCGATACACGCCACCATGCTCGCGTCCATCCCCGGACGCCTGCCCATCGGCATCGCGGGCTTCGCGATTCTGCTGCTGGTGCAAAACAAATCGGCTTCATTCGTCACGGCGGGTATCGTCAGCGCGCTGTATGTGCTGGGGCTGGCAAGCGTCGCGCCGCTGATCGGGCGCATGATAGACCGCGCCGGACCGCTGCCGGTGCTGCGTTTGTGCGCTTTCGTTTATCCCGTGATGCTCGCCGCGCTGGTGGCGTTGGTCACGATGCAGGCGCACGCGCTCGCCATCGCGCTGTGCGCGTATGTCGCGGGTGCTGCGTTGCCGCCGATCACCATTTGCATGCGCACCTTGTATCCGCGCGCGCTCACTGATCCTGCATTACTGCAAACCGCGTATTCCGTGGATTCCGTCATCGTCGAATCGGTGTTCGTCATTGGTCCCGCGCTGGTGGCGATGTTTCTCGCCTATGGCATTCCCGAAGGCGCGGTGTTGTTGGCGGCGCTGACTGCGGGCGTGGGCACGGTGTGGTTCGCGCGCACGCCGGCGATACGCCAATGGGAAATTCGCCCGCGCAGCGCCGGCAACCGCTGGGGTGTGTTTGCCGAGCCGGGATTGCTGGTGCTGTTCGCGGCAACGATCTGTTATTCCGTGGCGTTCGGTCTCTACGAAATCGGCGTCACGGCCTATGCCACGCAGCGCGGCATGCCCGCGATCGCCGGCATTGCATTGGCGCTGGCGAGTTTGGGCAGCGCGCTGGGCGCGTTCGCCTATGGCATGCGGCACTGGCAGACGCCGCTGCGCAAACAATTTCTGATTGCGCTCAGCTTGATGGCGACTGGGTCGTTGTTGGTGGCGCCAGTGAACAATATTTATCTTTACATGCTGGTCAACGCCATCGCCGGCGTGCCGATGGCCAGCGTCATCGCCACGCAATCGTTGTTGCTGTCGAGACTCGCGCCGCAAGGCAAGCTGGCGGAAAGTTTTACCTGGGGCGGCACCTGCCTGCTGGGCGGCATCAGCGGCGGTCTCGCGCTCGGCGGCGTGCTGGCGGAAACGTTAGCGCCGGCGTGGATACTGGTGACCGCTGCCGGCGCCACGGGCACGGCCATGCTGATCGCGATGGTGATTCCGCACTCGGACAAACTCGATACCACGGACACGCACTACGTCGGCTGATACGGGTAATCCATTTGCTTTGCAATGCGCGCACGCGCCTCCGCGCCGGCGAGGCGCGCGACCATATGCAGGCCGAGGTCGATAGAGGCGCTGACCCCGCCGCCGGTGACCACGTTGCCTTCATCGACAATGCGTTGTTGCACGACGGTGGCGCAGTACGGCTCAAGCTCTTTGTAGGCGCCGGGATGCGTGGTGGCGCGTTTACCTTTGAGAAAACCCGCCGCGCCGAGGAGCAGCGCGCCGGTGCAGACCGAGGTTTTTAGTTTTGCGTCTTGCGCAGTGGCGATCCACTCGACGAACGCGCGATCGTGTTGCAGCGGACGCGTGCCGAAGCCACCGGGGATGAACAACAAATCGTAGCTGGCGAGTGATTCGCCAACGCTATCGGCGGCGATTTTCAAGCCGCGATCATCACTCACTTGTTCTGTTCGCGCACAGATTTTCCACGCGAAATCGTCCATGAATTTCATCGTCTTCAGGCGCGTCATCACGTCGTAGAAGCCGATAAAATCCAGCGTGGTCATTTGGTCGAACACCACAAACGCGGTTTTCATTGCGCGTGCGTCCTGGTGAATTTAACCCTGCACCCACGGCAAACCCGCCGCGCGCCAGCCGCCGACTTTGTTGCGCTGGCCGCTGTCGTCGCGGTCGCCTTCAAAGCCTTCGAGCACGTTGTAGCAGTTTGCAAAGCCGGCTTGCGTGGCGTAACCCGCGGCGTTGTGCGAGCGGCCGCCGCTGCGGCACAAGAACATCACTATCACGTCCTTCGCTACTTTTTTCGTCAGGTCGTCGATGAACGCGTCGTTCGGGCGATTGCCGGGATAACTCATGATCTCGACTTCAATAGCGTTCGGCACGCGCCCAACCCAATCCCACTCGGCGCGCGTGCGCACGTCCACGAGTTTTGCGTTGGCGTTGTGCTGCATGAGTTCGTGCGCTTCTTTCGGCGTGAGCGCGCCTGCATAGGGCAGGCCGAGTTGTTGGCCGCGCAGCTTGGCGGTGTTGAGAATGTCGTCGGTATTCATGTGGGCTTCGTGTGGTAAGGGTTCAAGTGGTTCAAGAAATGGAGGCCCAAGTTTACCCGACGCCAACGCCTCGACGTGAAGGCGTTTCGCGACGGGGAAACGCATGAAATATGTAAGACAATGTTTTTAAAGAATAATATTTTTCTCGGGCGCGGCATCGGCATTAAATTTAGCGGCAGGCTGCGGTGCCGCCCCACTTTAGGGCCAATTTACTGATTTAGCACCTAATTGGTGCATTCTCGCGGTTGTTTGGCTAGAATTTCCCTTGTGGCACAATGCCGTTCCCGCGCATCGGCTTGGCATGCTTCATGCTGATACAGGACACGCACTGTTGTAATCATTCTTACCCGTCAGGAGAGACGAAATATGGCTAACGCCGCTGATGTATTGAAGTTAATCAAAGACAACGAGGTCAAGTTTGTCGACCTGCGTTTTACCGATACCCGCGGCAAGGAGCAGCATGTTTCCGTGCCGCATAAAATGTTCGGCGCGGACAAGTTCACCGATGGCCACGCGTTCGATGGTTCGTCGATTGCCGGCTGGAAAGGCATACAAGCCTCGGACATGTTGCTGATGCCGGACCCGGATTCGCAGCGCATGGATCCGTTCACCGATGAGCCGACGTTGATTCTGACGTGCGACGTGGTGGAGCCGTCGGATGGCAAAGGTTATGACCGCGATCCGCGTTCACTCGCCAAGCGCGGTGAAGCTTATTTGAAATCCAGCGGTCTGGGCGATACCGCCTACTTCGGTCCGGAACCGGAATTTTTTGTGTTTGATTCGGTGACGTGGGGCGTGGACATGTCCGGCTCGCACGTAAAAATCGAATCCAGCGAAGCGCCGTGGTCGTCAGGCAAGGAATACGAAGGCGGCAACATGGGCCATCGTCCGCCGATCAAAGGCGGTTATTTCCCCGTGCCGCCGGTGGATTCGTTGCAGGATATTCGCTCGGCAATGTGCCTCGCGCTTGAAGAGCAAGGCGTGCCGGTGGAAGTGCATCACCATGAAGTGGCAGCGCCGGGTCAGTGCGAAATCGGCACACTGTTCGCCAGCCTGGTGAAGCGCGCGGACTGGAACCAGATTCTGAAATACACCGTGCAAAACG